>NZ_KB892179.1:0-96771 GCF_000373685.1 Streptomyces sp. PsTaAH-124
GACAGGTCCTAGCCGAGCAGACCGCCCACCAGTCCGGGCTGGCCCGTGGAGGACGAGCTGCCGCCGCCCGAGCCGGAGGGCTGGGTGTCGCCGCCGCCGGAGCCGCCGGATCCGGTGCCGCCGGAGGCCGAGCCGCCGGAGGTGGGGCCTGCGCTGGTGCTGGGCGCCTGCTGGACGGGGGCGGAGTGGCGCGGCGGGACGTGGCCGGTGGTGCCCTGGGTCTGGCTGGGCGCGCCGCCGGTGGTGGCTCCGCTGCCGCGGGTGGCGCCCGGGGTGGCCGCGGGGCCGCCGGTCGGCCCGGCGGACGTGCCGCGGTGGCTGGGCGAGGTGGAGGCCGACGGGGAGCCGCTGTGCCCGGTGCCCGCGCCGGTGCCGGGCCTGCTCGGCAGCGGCGAGCCGGGCAGTTCGTTGCGCGGGGACTCGCCGGGGCCGGGCACGACGACCCGGTCGGCGTCGCGGACCGCACCGCCGAGCAGCGCGCCCACGAGCAGGGTGAGCCCGGCGACGACCACGGTGATCAGGGCGCCACGGCGCAGTACGTACCGGCGCAGGTCCCACAGGTCGGCGCGGGGGCCGAGGCGGCGCCAGGCGGACGCGGCGAGCCGGCCGTCCACGGAGTAGACGGGGGCACCGGCGATGATCAGCGGGGACCAGGCGGCCAGGAAGATGATGTCCGGGGTGTCGTAGACGGCGACGGTGCGCCAGCTGACGGTGACGACGATCGCGGCGGAGAGCAGCGCGCCGACCACCCCGGCGACCCGCTGCCAGCAGCCCAGGACCGTCAGGACACCGACGATGACCTGGAGGAAGGCGATGGAGAGGCCGGAGCCCACCGGGTGCTGGAGGGCGAACTGGCGCAGCGGCTCGGCGACTTCCCAGGGGTGCAGGGAGGTGAGCCACTTGACCATGGAGCCGCGCTTGCCGCCGTCGAAGTAGAGCGGGTCGCACAGCTTGCCCATGCCGGCGTAGAGGGAGACGAACCCGAGGAAGATGCGCAGCGGCAGGAGGACCACGCCGAGGTTCATCCGGCGGCCCGGGTAGTAGGCGTGGCGGGCCGGGTCGTCGCCGTGCCGCCTACCGCGGCGGCGGGTGCCGGGCGCGGGGGCGTCGCGGGTGGCGTCCTCGTCGTAGCCGTAGCCGCCGGTGTCGGCGGCGAGGCCGCCGCCGGGGTGGCCGTAGGGCGGTCCGGCGGCGCCCGCGGCGGGGCGGGTGTCGTACGCGGGCTCGCCATACTGCTCCTCGTAGGCGCTGCCCGAGCTGCGCATCTGCGGGAGCAGCCGGGTCTCGCCGGGCTCCGGGGAGCGCTGGGCGCCGACGACGGGGGTCTCGACGGTGCGGTCGAGGTCGTCGTAGCCGCCGTAGCCGGGGGCGGCGTCGACGCGCGGGATGACCTGGGTGGCTCCGGCGTCGGCGGACGGGTCCTCGGTGTAGCGGACGCTGCCGCTGCGCACGGCCTGGAGCAGCCGGTGGGCGCCGGTGTCGTCGGGGGCGGAGCGGCCGCTCCACACGAGCGGCCGGCGCGGGGCGGCCCGGCCCGCCGCCCCGGCGGCGGGCACGCGCACGGCGGGGTCGGTGACGCTCGGGTGCCGGGCGAGGCGGGGGGACAGGGTGCGCCGCGACGCGGCGCCCAGCTGCACGCGGAAGCTCGCGTGAGTGACGATGACCTGCGCCGGATCGCTCGGCACCTTCACCATGCTCAGCGCGGGAGCGTCGTCGTAGCCCGACGAGCGGTCCCCCGTGGGTGTGCGGGGTGTTCTGGTGTCCACACTCATCTAACCGAGTGATGGGGTGTTAGGACACTGCCTTGACCCGTCGGATCTGTCCGGACCGCGTCAAGCTTGCCCCGAACGGACGGATATGCCCGGCCGGGTGAACACACGCACGCGCGTACGAGAACAGGCCGGGCCGGGTCCGCGTGCGGACCGCGTCCCGGCCGGGCCCCGCGCTCAGGCGCGCCTGCGGGCCGCCTCGTAGAGGACGATCCCGGCCGCGACGCCCGCGTTCAGCGACTCGGCGCCGCCCGGCATCGGGATCCGCACCCGGATGTCGCAGGTCTCGCCGACGAGCCGGGACAGGCCCTTGCCCTCGCTGCCGACGACGATGACGACGGGACCGCCCAGGGCCTCCAGGTCACCGAGTTCGGCCTCGCCGTCCGCGGCCAGGCCGACGACCGTGATGCCCGCCTTCTGGTACGCCTCCAGGGCGCGGGTGAGGTTGGTGGCGCGGGCCACCGGAGTCCGGGCGGCGGTGCCCGCGGACGTCTTCCAGGCACCGGCGGTCATCCCGGCCGCGCGCCGCTCGGGGACGACCACGCCGTGCCCGGCGAAGGCCGAGACGGAGCGGACGACCGCGCCGAGGTTGCGCGGGTCGGTGACGCCGTCGAGGGCGACGATCAGCGGGTCCTCGCCCGCGTCCGCCGCGGCCGCGGCCAGATCCTCGGGGTGGGCGTACTCGTACGGCGGGACCTGGAGGACCAGGCCCTGGTGGTTGAGCCCGTTGGTCATGCGGTCCAGCTCGGGGCGGGGCGCCTCCATGAGGTTGAGCCCGCCGCGCTCGGCCGCGAGCTGGAGCGCCTCGCGGACCCGCTCGTCGTTGTCGATGAACTGCTGGACGTACAGCGTGGTCGCGGGCACGCCCTCGCGCAGCGCCTCGACGACCGGGTTGCGGCCGACGACCAGCTCCGAGGCGGAACGGCCGCCGCGGCGCTGCGGCGGGCGGCCCTGGCTGCGGCGCACCTTCGCCTGGGCGGCGCGCTGCTTGGCGTGTCCCTTGCGCATCTCGGCGGGGGGCGTGGGGCCCTTGCCCTCCAGGCCGCGGCGCCGCTGGCCGCCGCTGCCGACCTGCGCGCCCTTCTTGCCGGACATGCGGCGGTTGTGAGCGGCCATGACCTACCTGTCTGTCGAAAGCGTCGTGCGTACGCCTGCCGCGTACGTCTCCTACGTCTATGAAGTGTGCCGCCCGGACGGCCGGACGGCACAACGGGGTCCCCGGCGGCCGGCGCGCGGCCGGGCGTACCGGGGCGCGGGTCAGCGCGGGCCGAGGCTCCAGCGCGGGCCCTGCGGGCTGTCCTCGATGACCAGTCCGGACTGGCCGAGCTGGTCGCGCAGGGCGTCGGCGGTGGCCCAGTCCTTGCGGGCGCGGGCCGCCTCGCGCTGGTCGAGGACCATCCGGACCAGGGTGTCGACGACGCCGTGCAGGTCCTCGCCGCTCTCGCCGTCACCGGCCGCCCAGTGCTCGTCCAGCGGGTCGAGGCCGAGGACGCCGAGCATGGCCCGCACCTCGGCGAGCCGGGCCACCGCGGCCTCCTTGTCGTCCGCGGCGAGCGCGCTGTTGCCCTGCCGGACCGTGGTGTGCACCACGGCCAGCGCCTGCGGGACGCCGAGGTCGTCGTCCATCGCCTCGGCGAAGGCGGGCGGCACCTCGGCGGACGGCTCCACCGGGCCCGTCTTCTCCACCACGCGCTGGATGAAGCCCTCGATCCGCGCGAACGCCGACTCGGCCTCGCGCAGGGCCTCCTCGCTGTACTCGATGGTCGAGCGGTAGTGCGGGGTGCCCAGGTAGTAGCGCAGGACGATCGGGCGCCACCGGCGGACCATCTCCGAGACCAGCACGGAGTTGCCCAGTGACTTGGACATCTTCTCGCCCGCCATGGTCACCCAGGCGTTGTGCACCCAGTACCGCGCGAATTCGTCGCCGTACGCCTTGGACTGGGCGATCTCGTTCTCGTGGTGCGGGAAGATCAGGTCCAGGCCGCCGCCGTGGATGTCGAAGGCGCTGCCCAGGTACTTGTGCGCCATGGCCGAGCACTCCAGGTGCCAGCCCGGACGGCCCTCGCCCCACGGCGTGGGCCAGGTCGGCTCGCCCGGCTTGGCCGCCTTCCAGAGCGCGAAGTCCCGCGGGTCGCGCTTGCCGGTCTCGCTGTCGGCGGCCGGCTGGCGCAGATTGTCCAGCTCCTGCCGGGACAGCTGGAGGTAGCCGGGGAAGGAGCGCACGTCGAAGTAGACGTTCCCGTCGGCCGCGTAGGCGTGGCCGCGGTCGATGAGCGTGCGCATCATCTCGGTCATCTCCGGCACATGGCCGGTGGCGCGGGGCTCGTAGGTGGGCGGCAGGCAGCCCAGCGCGGTGTAACCGTCGTTGAACGCGCGCTCGTTGGCGTACCCGATGGACCACCAGGGGCGGTCCTGCTCCCGCGCCTTGGCGATGATCTTGTCGTCGATGTCCGTGACGTTGCGGATGAACGTCACCTCGTAGCCGCGGTGGGCGAACCAGCGGCGCATGATGTCGAAGTTCAGACCCGACCGGATGTGCCCGATGTGCGGGGCCGCCTGCACGGTGGCACCACACAGGTAGATCGAGACACAACCCGGCTTGAGCGGGGTGAAGTCACGGATCTGCCGGGCGCTGGTGTCGTACAGGCGAATGGTCACCACTCCAGGGTAGTGGGCGAAGGGCAGTGCCTCGCGCCCGTTTCCCGCAAGGTCCGTGCTTTTGTGACCGAGGGGAGCGGTGACCCGGTCCGCGGGAGCGGCCCGTCAGATACCGCCGACGACCTTGCGGGGCCGGATCCGGACGACCAGGCGCTCGGCGTCCTGGGCCGCGGACGGATTGAACTCCGCGTACTTCTTGCCGGTGTACTTCACCGACAGCTCGTCGATGAGGTCCTGGCCGCCCTCGGTGCTGATCTCGGCGGTGCCGCGGATCTCGGCGTACTCGTACGGCGAGGCGGGGTCCTGGACGACGACGCTGACGCGGGCGTCGCGCCGCATGTTCCGCGCCTTGCGGCGGTCGGCGGTGGTGGAGATGACGACGTCGTCGCCGTCCCGCTTCGCCCAGACCGGCGACAGCTGCGGGCTGCCGTCGGGCTGGACGGTGCCGACGACGACGAAGACGGTGCCGTCGAGGAGGTTCTTGAGACGGGGGGACAGTTCGGCGGACATGGGGCACCCTCCGGGAGGCGGACCTTCGGTCACCGCCGGCGCCGCACGGCCGGGCGGTGACTCTCCGGATACCCTCGCACGCGCTCAGCTCACCCGCACCACGAGCGCCGTGGCCACCGCCGCCAGTCCCTCGCCGCGGCCCGGGAAGCCGAGCCCGTCGGTGGTGGCCCCGGAGACGGAGACCGGGGCTCCGGCCGCCTCAGAGAGGATCCGCTGCGCCTCCGCGCGCCGCTTGCCGATCTTCGGACGGGGGCCGACGACCTGCACGGCCACGTTCCCGATCCGGAAACCGGCGGCGCGGACGATGCGTGCCGCCTCCGTCAGCAGGGTGACACCGGACGCGCCCGACCATTCCGGCCGCCCGGTGCCGAAGTGCTGGCCGAGGTCGCCGAGCCCGGCGGCCGAGAACAGCGCGTTGCACGCGGCGTGCGCGACGACGTCCGCGTCGGAGTGCCCGGCCAGGCCCGGTCCCTCGCCCTCCCACTTCAGACCTGCGCACCACAGCTCGCGGCCGTCCTCGAAGGCGTGGATGTCGGTGCCGATGCCGACCTGGGGCAGCGGGGGGAGCGCGCCGTCCGCGGGGGCCGCGGGAGCGGCCGGGGCGGTTGCCTCCCGGGGGGCCGCGCCGGTGTCCGCGCCGGTGTCCGCGCCTGCGGCCGGGTCGGTGGCCGGGGCGGTGTCCGGGAAGCCCGGGGCGATCTCGGGGGTGGTCTCAGAAGCCATCGGTGAGCCTCCTGCGGGCCAGGACCGCCTCGGCGAGCACGAGGTCGAGCGGGCGGGTGACCTTGAAGGCCTCCTCGTGTCCCGGGACGGCCACGACCGGCTCGCCGAGCTGCTCGACCATGCTCGCGTCGTCGGTCACGTCGTCGGTGACGGTCTCATGGGCCCGCACCAGCGTCGCCCGGTCGAAGCCCTGCGGGGTCTGCACGGCCCGCAGCCGCGAGCGGTCCGGGGTCGCGAGGACCGGTTCGGGCGCGCCCGAACCGGCGGCCGGTTCGACCTCCTTGACGGTGTCCGCGAGCGGCAGGGCCGGTACGACGGCGGCGGCGCCCTCGCGTACGGCCTCGATCACCGCGTCCACCGTCTCCACGGGGACCAGCGGGCGGGCCGCGTCGTGCACGAGGACGACGTCGTGGCCGGGCGGCACCGCGTCGAGCCCGAGCCGGACGGACTCCTGGCGGGACTCGCCGCCGGGCACCACGAGGAAGCGGGTCCGCTCGGGGAGCGCATGGGCGTCGAGCAGCGAGGTGACCTCGCCCGCGCCGTCGGGCGGAGCGACCACGACGACGAGGGAGACGGCGCGGGAGGCCGCCATGGCGCGCACCGCGTGGACGAGCATCGGGGTGCCGTTCAGCGTGCGCAGCGCCTTGGGGGCGCCCGGACCGAGACGCACGCCCCGGCCGGCGGCCGGGATCACGACGGCGACGGGGGCCCCTGGCCGGGCGCCCGCGGGCGAAGGACGCGAATCGTCAGACATCGGTTCCTGTCAGGTTTGTGTTCCGGCTCGGCGTGGGTATGGCCTCACCGTGCCGGGCGCGGCACGGCGGCCGGACCCTTCCGTGACCCCGGCCGAGCCGACTGCATGGGCCCGGCACAGAGTATCGGGGGGATCTTCCTCTCGCAGGGCCGTCCGGGTTCCGGGCGGAGCGCGTCGCCCTGGGCGTCGGCGCAGGCCGGCACCGCGCGCCGTCGCCGTGGACGGGCGCGAGACGCGGGTGCGGATGCGCGCGGGACGCGGGTGCGGGTTCGGGTGCGGCGGGACGCGGACATGACGAAGCCGCAGCGCCCGGCGACCTCGGTCGCCTGATCGGACACTGCGGCATGTCATTGATGCCACTGCACTTCACTGTTGCCGCACACCGTGCTGAACTGCTGAACCGAACAGTCGCGCAGCTATGGGCGTCCGCCTGTGTCGGGGTGCCCCGCTCCGGTGATCCGGTTCCGGTCGTCGGTCGGGAAGCCCCGCGTCAGGACGCGAGAACCTCGTCGAGCAGAGCCTCTGCCTTGTCCTCGTTCGTGTTCTCCGCGAGCGCCAGCTCGCTCACCAGGATCTGGCGGGCCTTGGCGAGCATGCGCTTCTCACCGGCGGAGAGACCGCGCTCGCGCTCCCGGCGCCACAGGTCGCGCACGACCTCCGCGACCTTGATGACATCACCGGAGGCGAGCTTCTCCAGGTTTGCCTTGTAACGACGCGACCAGTTCGTGGGCTCCTCGGCGTACGGAGCGCGCAGCACCTCGAAGACCCGGTCCAGCCCGTCCTGACCGACCACATCACGCACGCCGACGAACTCCGCATTGTCCGCTGGCACACGTACCGTCAGGTCACCCTGGGCGACCTTCAGCACCAAGTAGGTCTTGTCCACGCCTTTGATCTGGCGAGTTTCGATAGCCTCGATCAGCGCGGCCCCGTGATGGGGATAGACCACGGTGTCGCCAACCTTGAACGTCATGTGACAGGTACCCCTTCCGTGGCTATCCAGGGTAACACGGATACGGCGTCTTCTGAATGGCGTTTTCGCAGGTCAGGGCATATCTCGGGGCTTGACAACAGCAACCGGAACGTGCTTCGGAAGGGGTGCGCGGGCCGGTGGCGGGCAGGTATGCGCAGGTCGGAGGGGCTCTCCGCACGGGGCGAAACGCGTACGTTACACACTTCCGACCGTCCGTCCGAACGGTCGAACGTCCCGTTTTGTCGGGTTCCAGATGCGCGACTTCCGCTACTCCGTTCGGTGCGGGCGGGGCGCGGGAGGCACGAATCCGGAATTGATCACGGCCGGTGGGCGACACCCGCGGCGGCCGGTGATCAATTTCGGCCGCGGCCGCGCATTACGGCACCGGAAAATCCAGGAAGATCGGGTACGGCGGATCGGCACCGCTAAGACCGCGCGTAAGACGACGCGTAAGAGAGGCGCTTAGAGGGCGCTAACCACGGTCTAAGCAGGCTCTAAGCAGGGGGTGTGCGCGAGGTATCGCGGGCGGGTAAGCGGGCGGGCGTATCGCGATGTGTATGACGGCCCGTATGACCGCGCCTATGGCTCTTTGGAGCCACGTATGGCGGTGCGCGTATGGCGGGCGGGTATGGCGGACGTCACTTATGTGAATGGCGGGCGGCGCTGCGGCCGACACGGAGGGCGAGGCCGGGGCCGACACGGAGGGCGGGGCCGGGGGCGGAGGGCGCGGCAGGGGCCCGGACGGGGTGTGACAAGGCTCCCTCCGGGCGCCCCCGGCGGCCGTGCGGGAGCGGTGTCCGGGTGCCTCGGGAGGCACAGGGGGCGGGTCGGGTGCGGGGCCGTGGGAACGGCTCGGTAACCTAAGGCCGCTGACAGACGCTTAGGACGGCTTTATAAGGAAGTCGCCCTGTACCGCCCACGTTCAAGGAGTTGCCGCCGCCGTGAGCAGCAGCCTTCGACGCGGCGCCCTCGCCGCCGCCGCCATCGCGTTCTCGATCGCCTCGCTCGCCGCCTGCGGCGCCGGCAACAACGCCCAGACACTTGAGGTCAAGCCGGACAACGCGGCCACCAAGGTCGGGGACATCGAGGTCCAGAACGCGGTGATCATCACGCAGCCCGGCTCCCAGTCCAAGGGTCCGGCCGTCGTCTCGATGACCCTCTTCAACAGCGGCACCACCCCGCAGACGCTGGACGCGATCCGCGTCGACGGCGGCGGCACCGCGCAGATCACCCCGGCCAAGGGCTCGGGCAAGCTGACCGTCCCGGCCCAGGGCTCGGTCGTCGTCGGCGGCAAGGGCAACGCCTCCGCCGCGCTGACCAACCCCGGCCCGGTGGTCAAGGACGGCAACGCGCAGAAGATCACCTTCACCTTCAGCAAGTCCGGTGACGTGAGCCTGCGCGCCTTCGTGGTCCCGGCCACGAGCTACTTCGACAAGTGGGGCCCGAGCAACATCCCGGCCGCGCCGGGCGCCCCGGCCACGGGCACCACGGGCAAGCCGTCGTCCTCGGGGTCCGCGAACTCCTCGAAGAACCCGAAGTCCTCCGAGTCCCCGAAGTCCTCGGGCTCCTCGGACTCCTCGGGCAAGGGCGACAAGACCACGGGCTCGGGCTCGGACTCGGCCGACGGGTCGGGCGTGGGCACGGGCGAGGCGGGCACGCCGGACGGCTCGGCCTCGTAGGCGGCAGTACGACGTACGCCGAAGGGCGGCACCCTCTCCGTGAGGGTGCCGCCCTTCGGCGTACCGGCCTGACTGCCGTCTGCGGCGCCGCGGCCTGCGAACCGCGGCCCACGGCTTTCGGACCGCGGCCTGCGGCCTGCGGCCTATGGCCTATGGCCTACGGCTCGAACTTGTAGCCGAGGCCGCGGACCGTCACCAGGTAGCGCGGGGCGCCCGGGTCCGGCTCGATCTTGGCGCGCAGCCGCTTGACGTGCACGTCGAGCGTCTTGGTGTCGCCCACGTAGTCGGCGCCCCAGACCCGGTCGATGAGCTGCATCCGGGTCAGCACCCGGCCGGCGTTGCGCAGCAGCATCTCCAGCAGGTCGAACTCCTTGAGCGGCAGGTCGACCTTGGAGCCGGAGACGGTGACGACGTGCCGGTCCACGTCCATGCGGACCGGGCCCGCCTCCAGGGCCGCCGGGGTGACCTCCTCCGGCTCGCCGCGCCGGCGCAGCACCGCGCGGATCCGGGCGACCAGCTCCCGGGAGGAGAAGGGCTTGGTCACGTAGTCGTCGGCCCCTATCTCCAGGCCGACGACCTTGTCGATCTCGCTGTCCTTGGCGGTCACCATGATCACCGGGACGTTGGAGCGGCCGCGCAGCTGGCGGCACACCTCCGTGCCGGGCAGCCCCGGCAGCATCAGGTCGAGGAGGACGAGGTCGGCGCCGTTGCGCTCGAACTCGTCGAGCCCGTCGGGCCCGGTGGCCGCCACGGCGACCTCGAAGCCCTCTTTGCGGAGCATGTACGACAGGGCGTCGGAGAAGGACTCCTCGTCCTCGACGACGAGCACTCGGGTCACGGAAGGACCTCCGGGGCGGGAAGCGGTTCGTACGGTGATGTCTGGGACGACGACGCCTGCGTCCGCGATGACGGAGGCGCCGGGGGTGAGGCCGGGGGTGAGGCCGGGGACGAGGCCCGGGACGAGGTGGTGTCGGTGCCGGTCCGGAACCCGGGACGGGGCTCGGACTCGGACGCGGCCGCGAGGTCGGTGCCGGGGCCGTCTTCGGGCCCGGTCTCCTCGTCGAGGTCGGGGTGCTGGTGCGCGCGGTCCCGGTCGCGGGCCTCACGGGCCGCTGCCGCCTCGGGCAGCCGCAGGGTGAAGGTGGAGCCCTGTCCCTCGGCGCTCCACACGGTGACCTCCCCGCCGTGCGAGGCGACCACGTGCTTCACGATGGCGAGGCCGAGTCCGGTACCGCCGGTGGCACGCGAGCGGGCCGGGTCCACGCGGTAGAAACGCTCGAAGATGCGCTCCTTGTCCTTGTCGGAGATGCCGATGCCCTGGTCGGTGACGGCGATCTCGATGAGGTCCCCGCCCGGCACGGTGATCCGGCGGGCGGCGATGCCCACGCGGGTGCGGGCCGGGGAGTAGTTGACGGCGTTCTCGACGAGGTTGCCGAGCGCCGCGGCGAGCTGGCCGCGGTTGCCCCAGACCCTGAGGTCGCCGGTCCCGCCGGTGGCCATGGTGATCTGCTTGGTGCCGGCCTGGTGGCGGCACCGGTCGATGGCCTCGGCGACGAGCTCGTCGACGCGCACCGGCTCGGCGTCCTCCAGCGGGTCGTCGTTCTGTACCCGGGAGAGGTCGATCAGCTCCTGCACCAGGTTGGTCAGCCGGGTCGCCTCGATCTGCATGCGTCCGGCGAAGCGCTCCACCGCCTCGGGGTCGTCCGAGGCGTCCATGACGGCCTCGGAGAGCAGGGAGAGAGCGCCGACGGGTGTCTTCAGCTCATGGCTGACGTTCGCCACGAAGTCACGCCGTACGGCTTCGATCCGGCGCGCCTCGGTGAGGTCCTCGACGAGCAGCAGCACCAGCCGCGAGCCCAGCGGCGCGACGCGCGCGGAGACCGCCAGGGCCTCGCCGCGTCCGGTGCCGCGTCGCGGCAGGTCCAGCTCGACCTGCCGTATCTCCCCGTCCCGGCGGGTGTCCCGGGCCATCTGGAGCATGGGCTCCACGGCGAGCTTGCCGCCGCGGACCAGCCCGAGGGCGTACGCGGCGGAGCTGGCCTTGACGACGGCGTCGGCCTCGTCGAGGACGACGGCGGAGGAGCGCAGCACGGAGAGGACCGTGTCCACACCGGGCGGCAGCACCGCGTCGGTGTGCAGCGAGGTACGCGTCGGACGCTTCTGCTCCCGTTCACTGAAGCGGAACGCCAGCACGGCGATGACGCCGGTGAGCACTCCGGCGATCGCTGATGCTGCGGCGACCGCCGCGTTCACGTCCATGCGACCAGGTTAGGCATGGCGGACGACGTGCCCCCACCCGTCCGGGTGCGACCTCGAACACTCGTCGCCCAGAGTTCACCTTGGAGCCAGCGACGGTTCACTTGAGGTGACGGAAACGGACGCGTACGGGCCGGACCGTGGGAGCGTGGGGTTCGCACCGCCGGTCGTCACACGGGACGGGCCGGGCGCCGTCGGCCGGACGCCGGCGGCGGACCGCCGCCCCTGCACCCCCTGCAAACCCCGACGAACACGCACGAGAGGGAACGAAGATGCGGGACGCGTACCACGAGGAACTGGACTCGATCGGCGACGGACTGGTGGAGATGGCCCGGCTGGTCGGGTCGGCCATCGGACGCGCCACGACCGCCATCCTCGACGCCGATCTGAAGCTGGCCGAGAGCGTGATCGAGGCCGACCAGAAGGTCGACGAGCTCCAGCACGACCTGGAGGCTCGGGCCATAGCCCTGCTGGCCCGGCAGCAGCCGGTGGCGACGGACCTGCGGATCGTCGTCACCTCGCTGCGGATGTCGGCGGACCTGGAGCGCTCGGGCGACCTGGCCCAGCACGTGGCCAAGCTGGCCCGGCTGCGCTTCCCGGAGCGCGGGGTCCCCCAGGACCTGCACGCCACCATCCTGGAGATGGGCCAGCTCGCCCAGCGCCTGATGGCGAAGGCCGCCGAGGTGATCGTCACCAAGGACGTCGACCTGGCCCTCCAGCTGGAGCAGGACGACGACGAGATGGACCTGCTGCACCGCACGCTCTTCCAGCACCTGATCGACGACCGCTGGAAGCACGGCATCGAGACGGCCGTGGACGTCACCCTGCTCGGCCGCTACTACGAGCGCTACGCCGACCACGCGGTGGCGGTGGCCAAGCGGGTGGTCTACCTGGTCACGGGCGAGCACGCCGACGAGCTCCAGCAGGACGTCACGTCGGTGCCGAAGGTCGACGGGGCCTGAGCGGCGACGGGGCCTGAGGGGCGACGGGGCCTGAGGGGCGGCGGGGACGGCCGGGACGGCGGCGGCACGCGGGACAGCGGGATGAGGTACCGCGGCGGGAACGAGCCACCGTGCGCCGTTGATGCGCCCAGCACAGCGGGCATGGAATGGGCGAAGGCACCAGCCTGAAGGAGGGACCCATGTCCGAATCCCCCAGCACCGCGCCCGACCCCACCGGCAGCCGCGAGACCGAGCAGCCCGTAGCCGAGCCACGGAGCCTCCCGCTCCTCGCCGCCTGCGGCTGCGGCTCGGGCTGCGGCTGCGGCTGCCAGTCGGGCGGCCCCTGCCAGTGCGGCTGACGGGACACCCGGCGCGGGGCCCCGGCGGAGGACGCCGGGGCCCCGCGCCATGGATCTGTTGACTTTGGATCTGTTACTCACTTTGGAGTGACGCCCTCCGGCGCGGACCGGCCGGAGGGGCCCGCGCCGCAGGCAGCCCACCGGCACGGGCCCTCCGCCACCTGCTTGGGCGCTACAGCCGAGAGTCACAGAAACATGGCCAATCGGTAACAGGGTGCGTGTATCACATCGATCTCCCCGCAAACCGGACAAGGGTGTGAGCCGCGCGGCCACCCGGCCGCCGTACCGCCCCACCTCGCACCAGCAGGGAGAACCTGTGTCCGTGTCCGTCTCCGCTCCCCTCTCCTCGACCGCCCGTCGGCTGACCGCGACCGCCGTGGCGGCCGGGGTCCTGCTCGCGGTGGCCGCGCTGCCCGCCGCCGCGGCCGACCACCCCGCGCACGCGCACCGCCAGGGCGTGGTGATCAGCGACGTCCACCTCGCCGACCAGCACCCGACCCGGGGCCACCGCTCCGAGCGGGTGCTGAACACGGAGTGGGTGGAGATCACCAACAACACCCGCCGCGACGTCAACCTCGACGGGTGGACCCTGTCCGACCAGCACGGGCACACCTACACGTTCCGCCACTACCGCCTCGACGGCCGCGCCACGGTCCGCGTCCACACCGGTTACGGCCACGACACCCACCGCGACCTCTACCAGGACCGCCGCACCTCGGTCTGGGACCGCCGCGACACCGCCACCCTCCGCAACGACCACCGGCGCTCCGTCGACTCCCTCAGCTGGGACGACACCCACCGCGCCCCGCACCCCGGTCACCACCACCACCGCTGACCGGCGGCCCGGCCCCCTGCTCGCGGCGTACCGCGGGCAGGGGCATTCGTATGTCCGGGGCCCGCGGCGGGGCGGCCTCCGGAACCGATCCGGAATCGAGAAGCGCGCCCGCCGGGGCCGCGGCTACGGTGACGAGGGAGCCGCGGCGAGGGACGCGGGTGCAGGCACGGCGCACAGAGAAGGAACAGAGGGAGACGCGATGAGCAGCACGGTCACGAGGACGGACGACGGCGGCACCGGTGACCGTGGGCCCGTGTCGCCCGCATCGCCCGTACCGCCTGCCTCCCCCTCATCCCCCGCATCTCCCTCACCCCCCGCACCGTCCGCACCGTCCGCATCGTCCGCACCGCACATCGCGGACCGGCACGATCTGATCCGGGTGCACGGCGCGCGCGAGAACAACCTCAAGGACGTGAGCGTAGAGATCCCCAAGCGACGGCTGACGGTGTTCACCGGGGTGTCCGGCTCGGGCAAGAGCAGCCTGGTGTTCGGCACGATCGCCGCCGAGTCGCAGCGGCTGATCAACGAGACGTACAGCACCTTCGTGCAGGGCTTCATGCCGTCCCTGGCCCGGCCCGAGGTCGACGTGCTCGACGGGTTGACCACCGCGATCGTCGTCGACCAGCAGCGGATGGGCGCCGACCCGCGCTCCACGGTCGGCACCGCCACCGACGCCAACGCGATGCTGCGCATCCTCTTCAGCAGGCTCGCGCGCCCGCACCTCGGCTCCCCGAAGGCGTACTCCTTCAACGTCGCCTCGATCAGCGGCGCGGGCGCGGTCACCGTCCAGCGCGGCGGACAGACCGTGAAGGAGCGCCGCAGCTTCAGCATCACCGGCGGGATGTGCCCGCGCTGCGAGGGCCGGGGCACGGTCTCCGACCTGGACCCCGCCCAGCTCTACGACGAGACGAAGTCGCTGGCCGAGGGCGCGCTCACCGTCCCCGGCTACAAGTCGGGCGGCTGGAACCACCGGCTCTACAGCGAGTCCGGCCTCTACGACCCCGCCAAGCCGATCCGCGAGTTCACCGCGGCCGAGCTGCACGACTTCCTGCACCGCGAGCCGACCAGAATGAAGATCGCGGGCATCAACATGACGTACGAGGGCCTGATCCCGCGGATCCGCAAGTCGATGCTGGCCAAGGACCGGGAGGGGATGCAGCCGCACATCCGGGAGTTCGTGGACCGCGCGGTCGCCTTCACCGCCTGCCCCGAGTGCGCGGGCACCCGGCTCAGCGAGGCGGCCCGCGCCTCGCGGATCGGGGAGGTGAGCATCGCGGACGCGTGCGCGATGCAGATCAGCGACCTCGCGGACTGGGTGCGGGGCCTGGACGAGCCGACGGTGGCGCCGCTGCTGACCGCGCTCCAGGGCACCCTGGACTCGTTCGTGGAGATCGGCCTCGGCTACCTCTCCCTGGACCGCCCGGCGGGCACGCTCTCCGGCGGCGAGGCGCAGCGCGTGAAGATGATCCGCCACCTGGGCTCCTCGCTCACCGACGTGACGTACGTCTTCGACGAGCCCACCACCGGTCTGCACCCGCACGACATCCAGCGCATGAACAAGCTGCTGCTGCGGCTGCGCGACAAGGGCAACACGGTGCTGGTCGTCGAGCACAAGCCGGAGGTCATCGCGATCGCCGACCATGTGGTGGACCTCGGTCCCGGCGCGGGCACGGCGGGCGGGGCGGTCTGCTTCGAGGGCACGGTGGAGGGGCTGCGCTCCGCCGGCACCGTCACCGGGCGCCACCTGGACGACCGGGCCGCCCTGAAGAAGAGCGTGCGCGAGCCCACCGGCACCCTCCCGGTCCGCGGCGCGAGCGCGCACAACCTGCGCGACGTCGACGTGGACGTGCCGCTCGGCGTGCTCTGCGTGGTCACCGGAGTCGCGGGATCCGGCAAGAGCTCACTGGTACACGGTTCGATCCCGGCCGGAGCAGGCGTGATCTCCGTCGACCAGAGCCCGATCCGCGGCTCCCGGCGCAGCAACCCGGCGACGTACACCGGACTCCTGGACCCGATCCGCAAGGCGTTCGCCAAGGCCAACGGCGTCAAGCCCGCCCTGTTCAGCGCGAATTCGGAGGGTGCCTGTCCCACCTGCAAGGGCGCCGGCGTCATCTACACCGACCTCGCCGTGATGGCCCAGGTCGCCACCGTCTGCGAGGAGTGCGAGGGCAAGCGGTTCGAGGCATCCGTCCTCGACCACCACCTCGGCGGCCGCGACATCAGCGAGGTGCTGGCGATGCCGGTCGAGGAGGCCGAGCGGTTCTTCGCCACGGGCGAGGCCCGCACCCCGGCCGCGCACCGCATCCTCCGGCGCATGTCCGACGTCGGCCTCGGCTACCTCACCCTCGGCCAGCCCCTCACCACCCTCTCCGGCGGCGAACGCCAGCGCCTCAAGCTCGCCACCCACATGGCCGACAAGGGCGGCGTCTACGTCCTCGACGAACCGACCGCCGGCCTCCACCTCGCCGACGTCACCCAGCTCCTCGCCCTCCTCGACCGCCTCGTCGACTCCGGCAAGTCCGTCATCGTCGTCGAACACCACCAGGCCGTCATGGCCCACGCCGACTGGCTCATCGACCTCGGCCCCGGCGCCGGCCACGACGGCGGCCGAGTGGTCTTCGAGGGAACCCCGGCGGAACTGGTGGCGGCGCGGTCGACGGTGACGGGGGAGCATCTGGCGGAGTATGTGGGGGCCTGAGCGGTCCGGAGGGGGCGGCTGGGGACGGGCGCGGGCGGACAGCCCGCCCTCCGCGACTTCGCCCAGGCGAACGAACCGACGCCGCTCCTGCGCAGGCTCTACTGCGAGGCGGCCAACCGCGGCTTCGGCGTCGACGGCAGCGTGGTCTCCCTCACCGACGTCGGCTGGTACTTCAGCGAAGAGGCGTCCCTCCTCGACATCTACCGCCTCCGTTCGACGCCGACGCCGACGTCCACGGACCATTTCCCCCTGCCCCTCCACATCGTCCCCCTTGCGACCCTGGGCTGCGCGATCTGGTGGTACGTCGATCTCCGCAGCCCCGAAGGCCAGATGTGGGGCTGGGACCCCCACCCCCTCTGCGAGCGGCACCGCCTGTTCAAGGAACGCTTCACCCTCGCCGAACGGCTGACCGACTGACTGTCGGGCAACCGCACCTTCCCCCGACCGTCCCGACTGCCCGGACTGCACCAGCCTCCGCAGCCACTGAACAAGCCCGTTGTCAGTGGCCGCGACCACTGCCGCCGCCGACCGGATCGTTTGGGGCAGCTCACCCTGAGGCTCACTGGTGTCGTGCGCTCGGAGGTCGGTCGCCCCATGTCGTCGGCCAGCGGAGAGACGGTGAGCGTCAAGCGGAACGTCATGCGCCCGCTTGCGGATACCAGGAAGGCGAATCCGCACTTTTCGCATGGTGCGCTTTCGTACGGTGCTCAGACACATAGCGGCGCCCTGGAACTGCTTGCCGACGTGGACGCCGACAGAGGAAGAACCTCGTACGTTCCGTGCGTACGAGCCCCGGAACGGTGATCTGTGCCGTGCGCGTGTCGACGGTCGCCCCTTGGAGCGCATGATCTACGAGCTGTACCGGGACGAGAACGCCTTCCGGGAATATGAGTCGAAGGACCACATCCGCCACTTCCTCGCTGAGCGGGACCAGTATCTCTCCGCCACGGAGCCCGACCCTGCCTGTCCAGGGCCGACAGGCGGACGATGCTGTATCAGCTCTGCTGCACGCGCAACTCGCGGCTGATCTGCTGCTCATGGGCCGACCGCCCTCCGAAGCGTTGCTACGGCTGGCTGAGGGAATGGGCGTGGACGGTCCGGCGAACGGTATCTGACGCCGGCCCGGGTCTCGTTCAGCCGGTCCCCTTCGGTTCCGTCCATGCTTCGGAATCATCGTCCGGTTCTGGACGGAGACGGCTCTTGGCTGCTTCGAGGCGGGTGTCGTAATCGCCCATGAAGATCTCGGTCAGCGTCTTGTCCAGCGCTCCCGATATCGCGTGGATCGGCGACCAGACGGCTGGGTCGTGGACGATCTCCGCTAGGTCGTCGGACACGAACATCCCTCGATAGAGCCAGTCCGACAGCACGAATGCCTGGTCTCTCGTGAGCCTGATGATGACCGTCTCGTCGTCCATGGGTTCAAATCCGCCTCTCAGCCGATGGGAGACCGGTGCCGCTCGCTGGCACAGCGCACTGAGCCTCCGGTCACGACAGGACCGAGAGCAGGGCCCAGACATCGGGACTCGCTGACACTTCATCTCGTTGAGGCCGGCGTACAGCCTGGCTCGGATTCAGGCGTGGCCCACCCCTTCGTCGAGCAGCGCGGTGAGTTCCTTGAGGTCGTTCGCGACCATCACTTGAGCGAGGCGGCCGGCCACGGCCACGACTTCCGGCCAGACGGATGCCTGCAGGTGCTGCGCGTCGGTGTCGTCGGGCGCCTCCGCTGCCGCGGCGTTGAGCACGGCGCCGAGTTCTCTCATCAGGGCGACCTCCTCGTCGGTCCGCAAGCTGACACCGAGGAACCGCTCCGGCTCGTCCGCGTCGCAGAAGTCGTCGAAGAGGGTGTGGAAGACATGGTCCAGATTCTCGAACGTCGACGGGTCGAGCCATACATTCCGCTGCCACGGCGGATTGGCCAGAGCCAAGACGACGGGGAGGACGTGGACTCGGTGGTTCGCCAGGATTCGGGCACTTTCGCTCACGAGCCGAGCGTAGCGAGGGCAGTTGGTCGGGTCGCTCGCGGTGTGCGGTGCGTTCTTCTGCCGCGGTAGCGCCTTCCCGAGCGGAGCCGGACATATTCAGTAGAAGATCCATGTCCCTCTCACGGGATGATCTGACCCGTGACAGAAGCGGCAGGCAAGGGCAGCGACGACGACCATAAGTGGGTCGAGGATCCGGCCTGGGCCCACAGGCTCGCATCGCCGGTCCCCGCTGAGCGCGCTGCCGCCCTTCAGCGTCATGCCCGAGCCTGTTCGGAGGCCGACGCAGTGTATGGCCGGTTGCACGAGGGCTGGTTTCCCAGGCTTCGGTTCAGGTCCAGTTGGCGGGCATAACGCGAGGCCGTCGGCCGGTGCTTTCCGGGAGCGCTGTGGAGCGGGAGCAGGTATGACCGCGGGGCGATCGGCGCATGGGCGGGGCTGCCCCTCGCGCTGCTCTTCCTGGAGTGGGAGGCACGCTATCCGCAGGAGTGGACGGAGCACGCCAAGGCGTGGGGCACGAAGCAGACTCTGCTCCGGGACCTGTCCGCCGCCACCGACCACGATCAGTACCTGAGAGGGAAACTCATAGATCTGGTCGTGCTGGCCGTCCAGCGGACCTACCGGTGCAAGGACCGTGAATACGTGCGCGTGGCCCGCGCGGTGGACGGAGACGAGCTGCGCGACAGGCTCCGCGAGGCGCAGCGCTCGGAGAGCCCTGCGGCACGGCGTCACGCGAGCTACGTACTGTGGCTGCTCGACCGTCCCGGGGCGCCCAACACCCGGCATGTCTGGCGCACGTGGCTCGCCGACACCGTCCCCTGACGAAAAGCCCTCTATCAGGCGGAAGAACCCGCAGGCAGGGGCCTTGAAGCGCCGGGCCTACTTCTTCTTGCCTTGGGTCTTGCCGGGGATCTTGGTGAGCTGCGTTTTTCCTGCTCAGGAGTAGTGGGTTCGTGCCTCCGGTGGTCGTCGTTTATCGTCCTTGGCCACTGTCGAGCGGCCTCGGACGGCCCAGAGACGGCCCAGTCCGGCCGGACCTGACTGACTGCCGGCGCCCTCACTGCGACCCGTCTGAACCTCAGCCGACGACAGTCAGCCACGACGGCGGGTGCGTCGACCGACCATGCGCGCGTATGCCTCGCTGCACCCCGACCGGCCTCAGCCACGCTGCTCCTCTTCGGCCAGAGCAGTCGCGACGGCCGACCACCGAGAGTTGCCGCGAATCTTGGTCCCCACCGTGAGAGCGAGCAGGGTGGGGTAGTTCGGGCGTTCTGCTTGCTGTGCTCCCTCGTGCCGTCTAGCGTCGTTACGACCTTGGTGTGACTTCGAGGTCTCTAGGGGCGGAACGCGAGCGGGGGCCTCCGCTCGCTCATTTTTGGGGGCGAAAAACTTGGACGGACTGTCAATTCGCAAGGTCATCGACCAGGCCACGTCAGGATCCATTCGGATTCCCGCTTTCCAGCGCGGATTCGTGTGGGATTCCGAGCGCGTCGCTTACTTGATGGATTCAATTTACAAAGGGTACCCGTTCGGTGCATTGATCTTGTGGCGAACCAAGGAACAGTTGCAATCAGAACGCCAACTCGGACCTTTCATCTTGCCCCAGAATGACCCCGACTACCCAATTGACTACGTTCTAGACGGACAGCAGCGCCTGACTTCAATTTTTGGCGTTTTTCAATCAGATATCACGCCGCAAGAGCCCGTCGAATGGAATAAGATCTATTTCGATTTTGAAGCCTCGCCTGACCTTCAGGAGAGTCAATTCCTTGCCCTGCCGGACGGGAAGGTTGACCCCGAAAAACACTTCCCCATCGGAACGTTTTTCAATGTCACCGCATACAGGAAAGCTACCGGGCACCTTGACGCTGAAAAGCTTGAATTGATCGACAAAGTTCAGGCAGAATTTAAGGAAGCTACGATTCCAGTTCAGTCCATCGCGACTGACAATCGAGCAAAGGTGGCTATTGTTTTCGAACGAGTCAACCGGATGGGTGTGGAACTGGACACTCTCCAGTTGCTCTCCGCGTGGACATGGAGCGAAGAATTCGATCTGCAAGAGCGCTTCAATGATCTAGCCGAGGATCTCCGCCCCTTTGGCTTTGAAGACGTAGGGGAGGACACCAACCTGCTACTGCGCTGCTGTGCCGCCATCATTGCGCACGACGCATCCCCGTCCGCCCTGATCGGCCTGAATGGGTCGGAGGTGCGCACTCGCTTCCAAGAGATTGAAAACGGAATCAAGGGAGCTGTTGACTTCCTCCGCAAGAACCTCAACGTTGAGTCTCTGAATAACCTGCCATACGCAACGCTCATTGTTGCCCTGAGCGTATTCTTTGCAACTCCCGGGACCATGGCTGTTAAGTACACAGAGGCGCAGCGCAAGCTGCTTCTCAGATGGTTCTGGCGGTCTTGTTTTTCGCGCCGGTACTCTGCTGGTGTTCTGCGCAACATGAATCGCGACATCGCCGAAGCGGTATCCTTGCGGACGGGCGGAAGCTCCAGCATCGATCAAATCTCGGCCTCGGTAGACTCCGAATACTTCCTCAATCAGAGCTTCTCGGTGGGAACCGTTAGCACCCGGACCTTCGTGCTCTTGCTTGCGCAACAAAAGCCTCTGTCCTTCGTCTCGGGCTCCCCTATCACGCTGGCGAAAGTACTGCAGAACTATAATCGAAATGAGTTCCATCATCTCTACCCGAGAGCTTATCTAAAGCAACAAGGAGTGAAGGCGGAAAATATTAACGCACTCGTGAACTTCGCTTTTATGTCATCTCAGGACAACAAGACACTCGGTGGAGTCGCACCAAGCGTCTATCGGCAGACTATGGACGTGAATGCCACCCCGAAGATTCTTGAGAAGTCCCTCTGTCCAGCGAGCTTGTTTGAGGATGACTTTGAGAAATTCTCAGATGAACGCGCTGCGCGACTCGTCAGCGCAGCCAAGGAATTGATTGCGACCCAATAAAACGTCCGTAGGGTGTCGCGCCAGCCCCTATGCTCCTGCTGGGCAAGGCACGATATGCGGTCGCATTCTTTGGTATCAGGTGGCTCGTATGCGCGGCACGGGCGCTGGCCGGGCTGGAGCGGGACGGAGGCAGGAGCGCAGGCCCGGCCGGGGGCCGGGCCGCGCGCGGGGAGCGGAGCGAGCCGCCTTGAACCAGTGGAGAAAGTTGCAACTCGGTCCGTGGCATGGATATGTCGTGCCTCGGTGAGGCCTGACGTTGTGGCTTCACCTGATGCTCGGCACCGCTCGCCTCGGCTTGGCTGCGCGTCTGATCGCCGAGTCAGTATGGCTCGAAGGACCCGTCGGACGGCCACTCGGCCAGTCGGGCGCGGGCCTCCTGTGCAATGACCGGCCACGGGTCGCCGGTCAGACACGCGATGGCTGAGCGCGGCGCGCGTGGATGGCCTGCAACGAGCCTCCGCGCAGAGTCATGTGGACCGTCTGCCAACCGTTCCAGCAGCTCAGGTGGGCAGTTGCGCTTGCTCGCCACACGGTCGCGGGCCCGCCAGTCCGGATCCGTGATCAGCTCATGTCGGGGTGGTTGCGCACCAGATCCCACCAGACGGGCAGTGGAAGAGCTGCCCGCGCCGAGCGGTCGTACTCCGCCGGGTCCTCGCTCTGCCCCAGCCGGACGAACTCCTCTGCGGAGGTGATCTCAGAGAAGCGGTCCGCCATCGCAGACAGCAGGTCACGGCGTCCAGCTCGGAACCCGCCGAGTTTCACGCGGGGTTCGGCATGTCACCCCCGGCGGTCCGCGGGGTTGCGTCGAAGTCGTACTCCAGGACGTACGAGGCGGCGTCCAGGGTCATTTCGTTGACCTCAACGGGGTCGCCCTCGGCCGTGAAGGCGGTGCGGCAGATCAGGATGACCGGGGTGCCCGCGGACATCCTCAGCTGTGCGGCCTCGTCCTTCGAGGGCATGCGGGAGCGGATCTCTTCGCGGAAGTGCACTGGCTGGTGGCCGAGTTCCGCGAGTCTGGCGTACGTCCCGCCGGGGCCGGTGTCCTCCTGAGTGATCGCGGAACCGGCCACCAGGGACGTGGGGAGGTAGCTCGTCGCCAGCAGGACCGGCTTGTCGTCCAGCACGAACCGCCGGCGTCTCACACACGTCGTTCCGTCGTCGGAGAGGTTCAGGACCGCCCTGATACGGTCAGGCGCCGCTTCCTCGGACACGGTGATCTGGTCGACCTCAAGGGCCCGGTTCTCGATCTCCGCCGACCAGACGGAACGGCCGTTGCCCCACTGGTCGCGGGTCAGCCGGTCGATGCCCCGGCGGCGGATCGGGCGGAAGGCCCGGACGAACACACCAGCGCCCTTGCGGGCTTCGGCCACGCCTTCCTCTCGCAGCACGCTCAGAGCCTGACGAGCGGTCATACGGGCCACGCCGTACGTGGCCATGAGGTCGTTCTCTCCCGGAAGCCGGTCACCGGGACCGTACTCGCCCGACCGGATCGCCTCGCGCAGAGTGTCCGCGATCCGCTGGTACTTGGGCCGACGGTCCTCGTCGGTAGTGGCCATTCCGGAGTCCTCCTCGCTTCTCTAGACACCCTAGGCCATAGGTCGAGGGGTCTCTTGCTGAACGTAGTTACAGCCGCTGGATCCCCGTGCCCGGGTTGCCGCCCAGGCGTTCGATTGACATCTCTAGAGAGATAACGCGACAAGGAGTGAGTACGCGTGACCTTCGTTGTCGACCGGTATCCCTGTGAGGAGTCACCGAGGCTGGGCATGATGGCCTTACCGCCGTCTCCAGAGTCCGTGCCCCGAGCCCGAAGCTGGTTCCGGAGGTTCATCGCGCCCTATCGCCCACTCTGCTCGATCGACGACTGTGTGCTGATGATCTCCGAGCTGGTGACCAACGCGATCGTCCACGGGCGGTCCGACAGCGAGGCGGGGCTCGTACGGATCGAGTGGTTCCGGGAGGGTTCCTCGCTGCGGGTGGTGGTGCACGATCCGGGGCTCCCGGCGCGCGTGCGCCTCCGCCGACCAGGCTTCGACGACCCGCACGGACGCGGTCTGCTCCTGGTCGACCACCTCGCCGCGTCCTGGCGTTCCGCCCCCAGCCATTTCGGTGGAACCGCCGTCTCCTTCGTCATGGCCGAAGCCTGGCCTTCCGGGGCGCCTGGCGCCGGGGCTGACGCTCCGTGCGCACACGCACCGGACGTCGTCCGGCAGGCAACGGACTCGTAAGGCGGCGGCCGGCCGCAGGGCCACGAGAACGACGCGGTCCGGTCATCCGGCCGACGGCCCAGCGACAGCCCCAGCACAGCAACAAGCCCCCCGCTCGCGGGGAAACCGCAGGCAGGGGGCTTATCAAGCGGGCGTTACTTCTTCATGCCCTGGTTCTTCACGGCCTCGATCGCCGCGGCGGCCGCGTCCGGGTCGAGGTAGGTGCCGCCCGGGTTGAGGGGGCGGAAGTCGGCGTCGAGGTCGTAGGCGAGGGGGATGCCGGTGGGGATGTTGAGGCCGGCGATGTCGGCGTCGGAGATCTGGTCGAGGTGCTTGACCAGGGCGCGCAGGCTGTTGCCGTGGGCGGCGACGAGGACCGTGCGGCCGGTGAGGAGGTCGGGGACGATGCTGTCGAACCAGTACGGCAGCATGCGGGTGACGACGTCCTTGAGGCACTCCGTCTGCGGGCGCAGCTCCGGCGGGAGGGTCGCGTAGCGCGCGTCGTCGAACTGCGAGAACTCCGCGTCGCGGGGCAGCGGCGGCGGCGGGGTGTCGTAGGAGCGGCGCCAGAGCATGAACTGCTCCTCGCCGAACTCCGCCAGCGTCTGGGCCTTGTCCTTGCCCTGGAGGGCGCCGTAGTGGCGCTCGTTCAGGCGCCAGGAGCGGTGGACGGGGATCCAGTGGCGGTCGGCGGCCTCCAGAGCGAGCTGGGCCGTGCGGATCGCGCGCTTCTGGAGGGACGTGTGGACCACGTCGGGCAGCAGGCCGGCGTCCTTGAGCAGCTCACCGCCGCGGACCGCCTCCTTCTCGCCCTTCTCGTTGAGGTTGACGTCCACCCAGCCGGTGAACAGGTTCTTCGCGTTCCACTCGCTCTCGCCGTGGCGGAGGAGGATCAGCTTGTACGGTGCGTCGGCCATGTCTCCGAGCCTAATCCACGCATTCGGCGCGCCGCCCGTGCGCCCGGCAGGCGGACAGGGGCCGGTCCCTGGGAGGCGGTCCGCCGGGGCGTGCCGCCGACAGTTGACGGCTTCTGTTAATTGACTGGTTGGGCGGCGGGCCCGGCTCGTAGGTTGTGCGTACGGCGGGCGCGTAAGTCGCGCTACGAGCAGCAGCCACTTACATCCGGGGGTCGTCCATGTCCGTCACCAGTCCCAGACGCGCCGCCGGTCTCCGGCGTGCCGCCCGCGAGACGGTCTCGGGGCTCCCCCGCGAGTTCTGGTGGCTGTGGACAAGCACCCTGGTCAACCGGCTCGGCGCCTTCGTCGCCACGTTCATGGCGCTCTACCTCACCCTCGACCGGGGGTACTCCGCCTCCTACGCCGGTCTGGTCGCCTCGCTGCACGGGCTGGGCGGGGTCGTCTCGTCGCTCGGCGGGGGCGTGATGGCCGACCGGCTGGGGCGGCGGCCCACCCTGCTGATCGCGCAGGCGTCGACGGCCCTCTCCGTCGCGCTGCTCGGCTTCGTGCGCGACCCGGTCTCCATCGCCGGTGTCGCCTTCCTGGTCGGCATGGCCTCCAACGCCTCCCGTCCGGCCGTGCAGGCGATGATGGCGGACATCGTGCGGCCCGAGGACCGGGTGCGCGCCTTCTCGCTCAACTACTGGGCGATCAACCTCGGCTTCGCCGTCTCCTCCATGGCCGCCGGTTTCATCGCCGAGTTCAGCTATCTGGCCGGGTTCCTGATCGAGGCCGCGATGACCCTGGCCTGCGCGATCGTCGTCTTCCTCAAGCTGCCCGAGTCCCGGCCCGGCAGCGACGGCGGCGAGTCCGGCCCGGAGGCGGGCGCGGAGGCGTCCGTGGGGCTGGTGGCCGTGCTGCGCGACCGCCGCTTCATGAGCGTCGTGGGGCTGTCCTTCCTGGTCGCGGTGGTCTTCCAGCAGGGGGCTGTCGGGCTGCCGGTGGCGATGGGCCGGGCCGGGTTCACGCCCGCCGACTACGGTCTGGCCATCGCCGTCAACGGCATCCTCATCGTCGCCCTCCAGATCCCGGTCACCCGGCTCATCGAGCACCGGGACCCCAAGCGGCTGCTCGTCGTCTCCTCCCTGCTGGCCGGGTACGGGTTCGGGCTCACCGCCTTCGCCGGGTCGGTCGGTGTCTTCGCCCTGACCGTGTGCGTCTGGACACTGGGCGAGATGATCAACGCACCGACCCAGACCGGGCTGGTCGTCCGCCTCTCCCCCGTCCACGGGCGCGGCCGCTACCAAGGCGTCTACACCCTGTCCTGGTCGCTGGCCGCCCTCGTCGCCCCGTTGATGTCCGGCGCGGTCATCGACCGGTTCGGCGCCCAGTGGCTGTGGGGGATGTGCGCGGTCGTGGGGACCGCCGCCGCCGTCGGGTACGGCGCCCTCATGCGGAGCCTGCCGCAGGAGGACGACCGTCCGTACCTCGACGGCCAGAGCGGCCAGGACGGCGAGAAGGGGCTCGCGGGTGCCGGTGCGGTGGATCGGGCGGTCGCCGACGCCCGCCCCTCCGCCGAGGCCCGCCCCTCCGCCGAGGCCGGTACCGCGTGACCTGTGGCCTGCGACCTGCGACCTGCGACCTGCGACCTGCGACCTGCGACCTGTGCCCCGACGGGCGTCTCCTCTCACGGGTGCATCCGCGCCCCCTTCATCACCTTGTCCACCGCGTTGCGCGGGCCGTACACCGCCAGGCCCGCCAGGTCCAGGTCGGCGGTCCGTGCGGCCCGTACCGCCGCGCGGTTGTCGCGGTCGTTGCCGGTGGCGAAGAGGTCGGTGGTGAACAGGGCGCGCGGGAGGGCGCGGGACAGGGCCCGGCCGTGGGCCGCCGCCAGGGTCTCCTTGGTGCCCTCGAAGACCAGCACCGGCTGGCGGAACATGGGCAGGTAGGACACGTCGTCGGCGTCCGCGTACGGCTCGCCGACCACCTCCGGGACCGTGGTGCCCAGGCCGCTGACCAGGAAGGCGGTCACGTTCAGGCGCTGCCAGGTCTCCAGGTCCTCGCGCAGCAGTACGGCGATCTTCGTGTCGAAGCGGACGGGCGCGGGGGCGGTGGCCCCGGGAGCGGTGGCTTCGGGGGCGGCGGGCTCGGGGCGGGCGGGCTCTTCGTTCATGGGACGAGGCTCCCGGGCCGCGTACGCCGTCGTCTTGTACGTTCTTTGCGCGGTACGTTCGACCCGTGGCCGACCAGCGACAGGCACCCCAGGAAGCCCCGGCGGCCCGCCGGGACGTCTCCGCCTGGCGCCCCGGTGTCCCGGGCGTCGTGGAGGTCCTGCACGCGCACTTCACCGGCTACGCCTACCCGATGCACGTGCACGAGGCGTGGACGCTGCTGGTCGTGGACGACGGCGCCGTACGGTACGACCTCGACCGGCACGAGCACGGCACCCCGCACGACACGGTGACGCTGCTGCCGCCGCACGTGCCGCACAACGGCTCACCGGCGGCGCCGGGCGGCTTCCGCAAGCGGGTCGTGTACCTGGACAGCAGCCGGCTGGGCGAGGAGCTGATCGGGGCGGCCGTGGACGGGCCCGAGCTGCGGGACCCGGTGCTGCGGCGGCGCGTCGGGCAGTTGCACTCCGCCCTCGGCCGACGCGGCGACGAACTGGAGGCGGAGAGCCGTCTGGCGCTCGTCGGCGGACGGCTGCGGGACCATCTGCGCCGCCACCGGACGGACGCCTCCGCGCGCCTGGAGCGGCGGGACCCGGTGCTCGCGCGGCGGCTGCGGGAGCTGCTCGACGCGCGGGTGGTGGCCGGTGTCCCGCTGGAGGAGGCAGCCCGGCTGCTGCACGCCCATCCGGCGCATCTGGTACGGGCGTTCAGCGGCGCGTACGGCATCGCCCCGCACCAGTACCTGATGTCCCGCCGGGTCGGGCGGGCGCGCCGGCTGCTGCTGGACGGGCTGGCGCCCGGTGAGGTCGCGTCGGTGACCGGCTTCTACGACCAGGCCCATCTGACCCGGCACTTCAAGCGGCTGGTCGGGGTCACTCCGGGGCGCTTCCGGGGGCCTGGCGTTCGATCAGGTGGGTGAACGCGTCCAGGTTCCGCGTGGACTCCCCGCGGGAGGTCCGCCAGGCGTACTCCTTGCGGATCGCGGAGGCGAAGCCCAGTTCGAGGAGGGTGTTGAAGGCGCCGTCGGCCGCCTCCAGGACCTGGCCGAGCAGCCGGTCGATCTCGTCGGCGGTGACGGAGGCGAGGGACAGCCGGGCGGTGACGTAGATGTCGCCGAGCCGGTCGACGGCGTAACTCACGCCGTACATCCGCAGGTTGCGTTCGAGGAGCCAGCGGTGGACGCCCGCCTCGTTCTCGTCGGGGTGGCGGATCACGAAGGCGTTCAGCGAGAGGGTGTGGCGGCCCGCCAGGAAGGAGACCGTGGTGGAGAGCTTGCGGGTGCCGGGGAGCTTGACCACATAGGTGCCGGGCCGCGGGCTCTCCCACTCCAGGCCGGTGTCCTCGAAGGCGGCTTCGAGGGTGCGCGCGGCGCGCTCCGCCTCGCCTCCGGCACCCGCACCTGCTCCGGCATCCGCGCCGGTGTGACCGTCCGTCCCGCCCGCCTCGTCCGTCTCAGCCATGGTGGGAGCGTACGCGACGCCGGTACGACTGGAGCGCGGCCGTGTACACCTCGGCCGTGGCCGCCGCCGAGGCGTCCCAGCCGAAGGAGCGGGCGTGCCGGGCGGCGGCGGCGCCCGTGCGGTCGACGAGCTCCGGATGGTCGGCGAACTCGCGCAGCACGCGCGCGTAGGCGGCCGGTTCGTGTCCCTGGACCAGGAAGCCGGTCTCGCCGTGCCGGACGGCCACCGGCAGGCCGCCGACCGCCGCCGCGAGCACCGGGGTACCGGTGGCCTGGGCCTCGATCGCGACCAGCCCGAAGGACTCGCTGTAGGAGGGCATGACCAGCACGGACGCGGCCCGGAACCAGTCGGCGAGCTGGTCCTGCCCGACCGGCGGCCGGAACCGTACGACATCGGCGATGCCCAGCCGGGCGGCCAGCTTCTGCAACCCCTCGGGCTTGGCGAGGCCGCTGCCGCTGGGGCCGCCGACCACCGGTACGACGATGCGTGAGCGCAGGTCGGGCCGCTCGTCGAGCAGCACGCCCACGGCCCTGAGCAGCACGTCGGGGGCCTTGAGCGGCTGGATGCGGCCGGCGAAGAGCGGGATCAGGGCGTCCTGGGGCAGGCCGAGGCGGGCGCGGGCGGCGGCGCGGCCGTCACCGGGGCGGAAGCGGTCGAGGTTGACGCCCGGGTGGACCACGGCGACCTTGGCCGGGTCGGCGGTGTAGTGGCGCACCAGTTCACCGGCCTCGTCCTCGGTGTTGGCGATCAGCCGGTCGGAGGCGGCGACGATCTGGGTCTCCCCGATGACGCGGGCGGCGGGCTCGGGGGTGTCGCCGTCGGCGAGGCTGGCGTTCTTGACCTTGGCCATGGTGTGCATGGCGTGCACCAGGGGGACGCCCCAGCGCTGGGCGGCGAGCCAGCCGACGTGCCCGGAGAGCCAGTAGTGCGAGTGGACGAGGTCGTAGTGGCCGGGGCGGTGCCCCGCCCAGGCCTGCATCACGCCGTGCGTGAAGGCGCACAGCTGGGCGGGCAGTTCCTCCTTGGCGAGTCCCTCGTACGGACCGGCGTCCACATGGCGGACCAGGACGCCGGGCGCGAGGTCGACGCGGGGCGGCAGGCCGCCCGTGGTGGCCCGGGTGAATATCTCCACCTCGATGCCCTGGGCGGCCAGGCGCTGGGCCAGCTCGACGATGTAGACGTTCATGCCGCCGGCGTCGCCGGTGCCGGGCTGGTGGAGCGGTGAGGTGTGCACGGAGAGCATGGCGACGCGCCGGGGCCTGCGGTAGAGCCGCAGCCGCGCGGGAGCCGACGACGAGCGGCGCCCGAGCCTGCCGACGTACTGGCTCACGTGGCGTTCCTCCTTGCTGCGGGCATGCCGGACCCGGGGCGCGGTGCGCCCTTCAGGGGGCAACGCCGTCGGGGGCGGCTCCCTTCCCGATGCCCGGGTCTTTGCACAATCATTACCAATCTCGATCAACCGTTCGATGGTGAGGTGCGTACGGCTGTTCGACGGTCGGCATGTACGGCGGTGTGTACGGGGGCATGCACGCGGTGTACGTGGTGTACGACGTGCGTCCCGGGCCGAGTGCCCCCATACCCTCGTATCCATGACATCCCGTGCAGCCTCCGCCCCCCGCGCCCAGCTCCGTGCGAGCCGTGCGGGCGCTCCGGACGCGCGGAGCGGCTCGGGCGGGCGAAGCGGCTCGGGCGGTCCGGGCGGGCGGGCTCCCGTCGTCGGGACGGTGACGCGCGGCACGACCAACCCCAACCGGCTGCGCCGCATGGACCGCTGGATCGCGGCCGTGCACGGCGCCGAGCTGCGGCGCGCCGACGAGCCGGTGGCCGTCGACCTCGGCTACGGCGCCGCGCCCTGGACGGCGGTCGAACTCCTCCAGCGGCTGCGCACCGTGGCTCCACGCGCGCGCGTGGTGGGCGTCGAGATCGAACCGGCGCGGGTCGCCGCCGCGCTCCCCTACGAGCGCGACGGGCTCGTCTTCCGGCACGGCGGCTTCGAGGTGCCCCTCGCGCGGCGCCCGCAGCTCATCCGCGCGGCGAACGTGCTGCGGCAGTACGACGAGGACCAGGTCGCCGCCGTGTGGGAACGGCTGTGCGCGCGGCTCGCCCCGGCGGACGGGCACGCGCGCGGGGGACTGCTCGTGGAGGGCACCTGCGACGAGATCGGGCGTCGGCACGTCTGGGTGGCGCTCGGCCCGGAGGGGCCGCGCACCGTGACCTTCGCCACTCGGCTCGGCTCCCTGCACCGCCCGTCCGACCTCGCCGAGCGGCTCCCCAAGGCACTGATCCACCGCAATGTGCCGGGCGAGCCGGTGCACGCCTTCCTGCGCGACTTCGACCGTGCCTGGGCCGCCGCCGCGCCCTATGCCTCCTACGGCGCGCGGCAGCGCTGGATTCGCGCGGTGCGCGACCTCAGGGCCGACTGGCCGGTGACGGACGGGCCGGGGCGCTGGCGGCAGGGGGAAGTGACGGTGGAGTGGGGGGCGTTGGCGCCGCGCCGCTGAGCCGGGAGCGCCGGACTCCAGCCGCCCCCGGTGCGTTTTCCGTGGCCCGCCCCGAGGCACACCGCCGGATCCCGCATGCCTCGCGCGCCCCCTCCCGTGCTCCCTTCACCTCCGCCCGTCGCGCCTGTGGCGGCCTGCGGGGAACGATCTTCGGGGGCCGCGCGTCACACAGGCGGAGGACCGGCGCGGGCGGGCATCGGCGACCGGCCTCTGTCGTTTTGGGCGCCGTCGTGGCACTATCCCCCGGACGGCACATGTTACTGACGGTAAATCAGTTGGGGGCGGGGTATGGGACGGGGCAGGCGCAATGTGCTCGCGGTGGCCGTGACCGTGGTCTGCGCGGTCACCGTACTGGGGGCGTCGGGCACGGCGTTCGCGAGCGCGGGACCGGACCCCGCGCCCACCTCGACGGCCACGGCGCCCGCCGCCACCACACCTTCCACGCCCTCCGCCCCGCCCGTCACGGCCCCGCCGGACCAGGACCTGGAGGCCGTCCGCACCAAGCTGGACGAGCTGTACCACGACGCCGCCGTCGCCACGGACGCGTACAACGCCGCCGAGGAGAAGTCGAAGCGGCAGTCCGCCGAGGTCGTCGGCCTGTCCCAGAAGATCGTCGAGCAGCAGCGGAAGCTGGACGAGCTGAAGGACCGGGCCGGTGCCGCCGCCCGCGCCCAGTACCGCACGGGCGGGCTGCCGCCCCAGGCCCAGCTGCTGCTGAGCAACGACCCGCAGCACTTCCTCGACGGGGCCGGCCGCGTCCTGGAGGGCGAGCGGGCCACCAGCGGCCTGCTCCAGGAGATGACCCGCACCCAGCAGGACCTCCAGCAGTACGCCGCCGACGCCGCCGACCAGCTGCACAAGCTGGAGGACAACCGCAAGGCCAAGGCCACCGCGCAGAAGCGGATCCAGGCGCGGGTCAAGGAGGCGGAGCAGCTGGAGGCCCGGCTGGAGAAGCGGCAGCAGGAGCGGCTGGCGCAGCTGGAGCGGGAGGCGGCCCAGCAGGCGCAGGCGGCCTGGCTGGGCACCGGCATCCTCAAGGAGATCGGCGGCAGCGCGACCGAGGCCGGCAAGAAGGCGGTGCAGTACGCCACGGCCCAGATCGGCAAGCCGTACGAGTGGGGCGCCGAGGGCCCGAAGACGTACGACTGCTCCGGGCTGACCTCGCAGGCCTGGGCGGCGGCCGGTCATCCGGTGCCGCGCACCTCGCAGGAGCAGTGGAAGCAGCTGAAGCACGTGTCCGTGAAGGACATGCGGCCCGGTGACCTGATCATCTACTTCGGCGACGCCAGCCATGTCGCGATGTACGTCGGCAAGGGCCTGATCGTCCACGCCCCGCGCCCCGGCCGCACGGTGACCCTCGCGGGCGCGGGCACGATGCCGATCCTGGGGGTCGTACGCCCGGACGCGTCCTGAGAGGACGGACGACTCGTACAGGGGGTCCGGCAGCCCGGCGCACGCCCCGGCCGGGACCGGGAATCCAGCAGCACCAGGAACCCGGCACCAGGAATTCTGGCCCTGAAGCCCTGAAGCCCTGAAGCCCGGGACCGGGAAGCCGGAACCGGCCAAACAGCACCCGAACGACACCCGAGCGACACTCGGCCGGGCGGACCGGCGCACCCCTCCCCGTCCCCGGCCGCCCCCTGCCCCGCTCCTGTCCCGCCCCGGCGGACACCGCACCGCGCCCCGCGTCCTCCGCCACGCGTTTCCCCAGTACGCCGCCCGCCTCCCGGCCCGCCGCGCCGCGCGCGGTGCCGCACCGGTGACCTGGGCCATGTGATCCACCGCACCCCCGGCCGCCGCCAAACCCCCCTGGACGTGACCTTCGTCATTCCGGGGCGGCCGACGCGCTGACCAACTCCGGTACGGATCGCGGCATATGCCAGCGGCCGAAGCGCGAGCGACGCGCCTCACACCATTCCCCCGCGGCGCCGACTACCGCTATGGTCCCCGTCGGTGGAACGAGGTCCCTCGTGCCCGCCATGCCCTCGGGGGGAGGGAAGGAACCGAAACGATGCCCGTGCCCGTACCGCGGCAGAGAGAGATCCCGGCCGCGGAGAGCGGCCAGGCGCAGAACGTGTCCCACGGCGGCGGCCCCTCCGGCGCGCAGCTGACGCTGCTGCTGATCGAGGACGACCCCGGCGGCTCGCCGATCGTGCCCGAACTGCTCGACGCGTCCGGCAAGCCGATCCGCGTCCGCACGGCCCGCAACCTCACCGAGGCCGAGCGGCTGCTCACCGACGACGTGCACTGCATCCTGCTGGACCTGACGCTGCCCGCCCCGGGCCGCTCGGGCGCGGACGACGACGAGCTGGCCGTGCTGCGGCATGTGCTGGAGCTGGCGCCCCGGCACGCCGTGCTCGCGCTCACCGCGTCCGGGGACGCCGAGCGCGGCGCCGAGGCGGTGCGCGTCGGCGCCCAGGACTATCTGCTCCGCGACGAGCTGGACGGACCGCTGCTGAGCCGGGCCATCCGGTACGCGGTGGAGCGCAAGCGCTCGGACACGGCCGAGCGGCGGCTCGCCGAGGGCCGGCTGCGCGCGCAGGAGAACCGGCGCCTGGAGCGCGGTCTGCTGCCGACGCCCCTGCTGGACGGTTCGATGCTGCGGTTCGCCGCCCGCTACCGCCCCGGCCGCTCGCGCGCGCTGCTCGGCGGTGACTTCTACGACGCCGTCCGCACCCCCGACGGCACCGTGCACGCCATGATCGGCGACGTCTGCGGGCACGGCCCCGACGAGGCGGCGCTCGGCGTGGAGCTGCGTATCGCCTGGCGGGCGCTGACGCTGGCCGGGCTGTGCGGCGACGATCTGCTGAACACGTTGCAGCAGGTGCTGGAGCACGAGCGCCCGGACGACGAGATCTTCGCGACGCTGTGCACGGTGGACATCGCGCCGGACGGGCGCCGCGCGGGCCTGTGTCTGGCCGGGCATCCGTCACCGCTGGTCATGACACCGGACCGGCCCGCAAGACTGCTGCCCTACGACAACAACGGCCCCGCGCTCGGTGTGCTGTCCGGCGCGCGCTGGCCGCGGCTCCAGGTGGAGCTGGGCCCCCGCTGGAGCCTGATGCTCTATACGGACGGTCTGATCGAGGGCCGGACCGGTCGGGGCGGCGAGCGGCTCGGCCAGGACGGCATGCTGGAGGTGGTCCGCCGCCAGCTGGCCGAGGGCCTGCGCGGCGAGGATCTGCTGCGGGAGGCGGTCCACGAGGTCCGCACCCTCAACGGCGGGGAGCTGACGGACGACGTGGCGGTGGTCCTGCTGGACCGGGAGCCGTAGGAAGCCGCACCACCGCGGGGGACCGCGGCGCGGCTCCCCGCGGTCGGCGGTCCTACCGGCCGCCGTTGTACGGCCCGTACGGACCGTCGCTGCTGCTGCCGCCGCGTCGGCGGCCCCAGCCGCCGCCACCGCCGCCGGAGACCTGCTTGACCGCGGGCCGTACGTCGACGATGTAGACGATGCTCGCGATCACGCCGATGATCGGCAGGAACGACAGGATCGAGAACAGATAGCTGACGACGAGCGCCAGGGCGAGGATGATCAGCCAGAACGCCTTGTTCTGCTTGTCGGCCGCGCGGAACGCGTCCTCGCGCCGGATCGCGGCGTCGCACAGCCCGAACGCGGCCAGGACCATGAGCAGGATCTTCAGGATCCCCAGGAACCCCGCGAAGCCCAACATCAGCATGCCGTCCACCGCCCGTCTCTCCGATTCCTGTGCGGCCACCGTACCCGGAGAACGGGCCGGACACCCCAAGGGTGCCCGGCCCGCCGGTCCGGGCGGTCCGCTGCTTCTACTTCGCGGACGGCGGGGTGGTTCTACTTCGCGGGCGGCGGGGTGGTCTTGCGGGCGTTGGCGCCGGTGGTCCGGCGCACGGCCGGGGCCTTCTTCGCGGGCGCCTTCTTCGCGGCGGCGGGCTTGGCGGCCGGTCCGGCCGCGGCGGCGGGCTTCTCGTCCTTGACCACGACCGGCTCGGGCCGGGTCCGCCGGGGCTCGGGCTCGACCGCGACGGCCAGTTCCTCGACCTCCTCGGCGATGTCCTCGATGCCCTCGGCGGCCTGGCCGCGCCAGGTGCGGACGGTCTTCTCGCCATGCTCGGCGACCTTCTCGTAGGTCTCCCGGGCCCGTACGGCGTACTCGGCGGCGACGCCGACCCCGCGCAGGGCGAGGTCCTGGGCGTTCTCGCCGAGCCGCTTGAGGTCGGCGTCGAAGTTGGTGCTGAGCTTCTTCAGGTCGGTGTCCAGCGAGTTCAGGAACTCGGTGACCCGGCTCTGGACGGTCGTCTGCGTCTCCTTGACGCGGGCGCCGGCCTCCTTCGCGCGGGCGGTCGCCCGCTCCTGCACGGCCTTCGGGTCGGTGTTGCGCACGGCGTCGATCCTGGCCGGGGCCTCGGCGGCCAGCTGCTCCACCAGGGCAGGCACCTTGCGGGCCTGGCGCAGGGCGAGGTCGGCGGTGCCGGCGGCGAAGTAGAGGGGGGTGGGGTCGCTGAGGGTCTTGCGCAGGTCGTCGGCGATGGCCATGGTGATGATCCTCCCGGATCGCTTTCGGATGAGGGTGGTCTGTCCCGCGGTCGGCCGCCGGGCCCGTACGGTACGGGCCCCGGGGTCAGCCGGCCGTCTCCCGCGGTTCGTCGTCACTGCCGCCGGACGTACGGTCGTGGCGCTCGGCGGACGCGGGGCGGCCGGGCGGTATGACACCGCCGTCGGCGCCGGGGCCGTCCGGGCGGGCGCCCCCGAACCCGTTCTCCTTGCGGAAGGACTCGTAGATCTGGAGCAGTACCTGCTTCTGCCGTTCGTCGAGCGTGGGGTCCGCCAGGATGACGGCGCGTGTCTCCACCTCGTCGCGGTCGCGCTCGGCATCGAGGATGCCGGCCCGCACGTACAGCGTCTCGGCGGAGATCCGCAGCGCCTTGGCGACCTGCTGCAACACCTCCGCACTCGGCTTGCGCAGCCCGCGCTCGATCTGGCTCAGATACGGATTGGACACCCCGGCGGCATCGGCGAGCTGCCTGAGCGACAACTGCGCGTTGCGCCGCTGCTCGCGCAGGTACTCACCGAGATTGCCGACGTTGAGCGATGCCATGCCTCCACCATGCACCACCCTTGCTAACAATTGCAAGCACAGCGCTTGCAAGAGTGTTCCGGGGCGCGCAGGGCAGCGCCGGGAGGCGGGTGGCGGGCCGGCCGCGGCCTACTCGAAGCTCTCCTGGAAACCCTGTGCGGCGAGGATCGTGTCGATGCGGGTGCGGTGGTCCTTCTCCCAGGCGTCCAGGGATTGGGCGGCCTCCTTGGCGAGGCGGGCGCGGGCCGCGGTGAGGATCTCGGTGGTGCGGGCGGCGGGGACCGTCACGATGCCCTCCTCGTCGGCGACGACGACGTCGCCCGCCGCGACGAGGACGCCGCCGCAGCGCACGGGCTCGTTGAGGGGGCGTACCGCCGACTTGGCGCCGGGGATCGGGACGGTGCCGCGGGCGAAGACCGGGAAGCCCAGCTCGCGCACCTCGGCGAGGTCGCGGACGAGGCCGTCGGCGACGAACGCGGCGATGCCCCGCCGCTGCGCCACGGCGCACACGTTGCCGCCGGCGAGGGCGTACTCGCGGTCGCCGGACTCCACGACGATCACCGAGCCGGGCGCGGCGCGGTGGATGGCGGCGTGCAGCATGAGGTTGTCCCCGGGCGGGCACCGCACGGTGAACGCCGGTCCCGCCACCCGCGGCACCGGCTGCCACAGCGGGTGGATCCCCGGGTCGATGACGTGCTCGCGGCCCAGCAGGTCGGCGAGGGTGGTGGTGGGGACGTCCCGGAAGTCCGCTGCGGTGGTCGTCTCTGCGTCGGTCATGCGGGTGACCCTAGTCCGCCGGGGCCCCAAGAGGCGTCCGGCAAAAGTACGTTGCCCGCGCCCGGCCGGCCCGCTACGGTCAGCGGTATGACTGCCGGGTCGGCCTTGCGCCGTGAGCGAGTCGGGTACCCGGCCTCCGAGTGAGGCCGAGGCGGGCGAGGAGCCCGCCGTTTTCTCCGTGCCTTCCGCACAGCACAGCAGGGCGCGCACAGCGCACCGCGTTCCACCGCGGCGCAGCGCGCCGGAAGCCCACGACGGAGAAAGCAGACACCGCACCGCATGCCCAACGACTTCAACCAGCACGTCATCGACGAGTTCCGCGCCCACCGCGGACGCCTCACCGGCCCCTTCGAACATGCCCGGCTGCTCCTGCTGACCACCACCGGCGCCCGCAGCGGCGCCCCGCACACCACCCCCGTCGGCTACCTCCCGGACGGCGGTGACCGCGTCCTGGTCATCGCCTCGGCGGGCGGTTCGCCCCGGCACCCGGACTGGTACCGCAACCTCCTCGCCCGTCCGCACGCGACCGTGGAGAGCGGCGCGTTCACCTACGAGGCGCGGGCGGTGGTGCTGGCCGGCGAGGAGCGCGACCGCGCCTTCGCGCGGGCGGTGGAGGCCGATCCCGGCTGGGCCGCCTACCAGGAGAAGACCGAGCGGGTCATTCCCGTGGTCGCCCTGTACGAGGCCGGGCGCGGCGGGCCGCCGCCCGTCAACGCCTCCTCGCCCGGCGAGGCGATCAAGGTGGTGCACGACGCGTTCCGTCGCGAACTCGCCCTGATACGACGGGAGATGACCACCGGCGGCAGCGCGCTCGGCGCCCAGCTGCGCGTCAACTGCCTCACCTTCTGCCGGGGACTGCACCACCATCACACCGGGGAGGACACCATGCTGTTCCCGTTCCTCGGCGAGCGGTACCCGGAGCACGGCCCGGTGCTCGACCGGCTGCGCGCGGAGCACGTGCGGATCGCCGAGCTGGTGGAGCGGCTGCGGCGGGCGGTCTCGGGCGCCGGGTCCGGCGACGGCGGCGCGGCGGCCGCCCGTGCCGAGGTGGTCCTGCTGACCGAGGAGCTGGAGGCGCATCTCACCTACGAGGAGGAGCAGTTGCTGCCCCTGCTCGATGCCGGTCCTGGTGCGTCCGGCCCTCCGGCCTGACCTCGGAACGGCAGTGGGCGCGCGTGCGCCACGCCCACCGCGCCCTCCCGGGCCGGTGCACCGCGGACGGGCCACGGGCCACGGGGTGCGGACGGGCCACGGGGTGCGGACGGGTCACGGGGCGCGGTGCCCCTGCCGTGCGCCGTGCGGCGCGTGCGGTCCGTGCGGTCCGTGCGTACGGTGCCAGCGTGCGAGGGCGGCCGCGACGCGGGCGGGTGAGGGCACCGACTCCAGCGCCAGCGGGAGGGCGGCCGCCGCCAGGATCCGGTGCAGCCTGCCGCCCAGCGCGGCGAGGCCGCGCCGGTCGGGCTCCGCTCCGGAGCCGAGCGACAGCGCCGTACGGATCACGTCGGTGAAGACCGACTGGGCCCGCTTGAAGTCCACGAGGAGGCCGAGGTCGTGCTCCCAGCCGCGTGAGCTGCCGGGGCGCACGGCCTCGGCGGTGCGGCACCACGCCTGCGTCATCCGGCGCGCCTGCCAGCGCGGATAGCGCATCAGGTACAGATGGGTGGCGAGGTCGTACAGCGGATCGCCGAGCATGGCCAGTTCCCAGTCGATGGTCCACAGCCGGCGCTCCGCGTCGACGATGAAGTTCTCCCGGTGCAGATCGGCGTGGAGCAGGCAGAACGGGCGCTCGCGCAGCCCCTTGAGGTGCTTGCGCAGCCGCTCGAACACCTCCGCGTCGATCCGCAGATCGGTGAAGAGGCCGCCGAACTCCGCGAGGTTGCGGGCGTAGACCCGCTCCTCGGCGAAGAGGACCAGCCGCTCCAGGAAGGCGGCGGTGTCCCCGTCGGCCGGGCGGTCCTCGGCCGCGCAGCGGCGCTCCACGGCGAGCATGCCCGGGGTCACCGCGATCAGTTCGCCGAACAGGGCGGCGGTCTGCCGGAACAGATCGCCCGGTACGGCGTTGCCGGACGGGCACAGCGCGCCGAGCGTGCGGCCCTCGATGAACCGCTGGAGCCGGGTGCCGCCGACCTCGATCAGCTCCGGGATCCGGCCGATCCGCCCCCGCAGGGCGGACAGCAGCTGCTCCTCGGAGGCGAAGCAGCGGCGGTCGAACCAGAGCAGGTCGCCGCGCGGCTCCCGGCACTTCCACCGGCCGGGGCGCAGCGCGCCCGCCTCGCCCGCCAGCGGGAACACATAGGTCTCGTGGTGGTAGCCCCGCAGCGGTCCCTCGACCCTGCTCTCGTCACCACTCGCCTCGACCGCGTGCAGCCGGGCGCTGGAAGCCAGTTCGAGCGGCATCGCCCGTTCTCTCTCGCCGTGGACCCTCTGCGTGGATCCTCTGGAGGAACGAGCCCTGCCGAAGGGGCGAACCCCGCCGAAGGGTGCAGAAGTGGGAACACGCTACCCCCACCCGGTACGCGGCGCGCAGCGAACCTCTCGCGTCTCACTCGTGTCCCGTATCCGGGTCCCGGCGCGCCCCCCGTACGCCCCCGTCGCGCGCCCCGCACGAGGTCACGCGGGGCGCAGCGCCGTCAGCAGGGTGTCCAAGGAGTGGACGATCATCCGCGCGCCCGCCTCCGCGAGGATCCTGCCCTTGCGCGGGGTGCCGGCGTAGCCGAGGAAGGGGACGCCCGCCCGCTCGGCGGCCCGGAGGTCGGTGGGGGTGTCGCCGATCATCAGGGCGGCGGCGGGGGCCGCGCCCATGGCGTTCAGCGCGCGCTGGAGGCAGTGCGGGTGGGGCTTGAGGTGGCGCAGCTCGGCGGTGCGGCCGTACAGGTGCGGGGCGAAGCAGGGCAGCAGCCCGCGGCCCTGGAGGTAGGCGCGCACCACGGCCGGGGAGTTGTTGCTGGTGACGGCGAGCCGGGCGCCGACGGCGGTCCAGGTGCGGATCAGCGGATCGGCGTACGGGGTCGGCATGGCGCTGGCGGCGGCCTTCAGCTCCTCCTGGGTGAGGCGCTCCTCCAGCTCCGTCACCAGGTCGCTGCGCGGGCGGCGGCGGTCCACCGCGCGCAGCAGGGCGTGCGGGTCCAGCGGCTCGCGTTCGGCCTCGCTCAGCAGTCCGTGCAGGCCCTGCTCGCCGAGCCAGTCCAGCAGGCCGTGCGCCACCCGCTCCGCGGAGTGCCCCGCGAAGAGCCGGCAGACCGGGCCGTCGAAGTCCCAGAGGACCACCTGCGCCCGGGAGACCAGTTCCCGCAGCGCCCTGCTCTCCGTCTGCTTCGTGTCAGAAGTCACTAGGAGAGTGTCAGGTCCGTGGTGATGGTTTCCCAGAGGGCGTCGAACCACTTCTGGGACTCCTCGACGAACGCGGCGTCGCGGTGCCCGGCCCGTCGGGTGAACGAGAACAGCAGGGACTTGGAGCCGAGGGCGTCGTACATGTCGAGGGTCTGCTCGCCCCAGTCCTCCGCGCGCCGAGTGAGGGTGTAGTAGCCCATCAGGGCCTCCTCGCCGCCCAGCAGGTAGAGCTTGACGGGCGGGGTGAAGGGCAGCGCGCGGAAGGTGACGCGCACGTCGATGTCGTGGGTGGCGCGCAGGGACAGCAGATTGTGCCGCAGCACCTGGCCCTGGGCGTTGCGCATCTCCAGCCAGCGCCGGTGGACCGCGTCGTCCTCGCCCGGTCCGTCCACGGACACGGGGAAGGCCAGCGCGATGTTCCGGGAGGGCACCAGTACGCGTACGTCGATCGAGTCGGGGCGCATACGGCCCTCGTGGATCAGCCGCAGCGGCTCGCCCATCGCCACCATCAGGGTCTCCGCCGTGTGGCAGACGACGTCGATGCGCACCCGGCGGCCGGCGAACACCTCGGTCAGCCGGGGGGCGAGGCCGACCATGGTCGGCTGCGGCTCCTCGCGTACGGGGGCGGCGTCGGCGATCCTCGGCGGGCTGCCCTTGCTGACGTTGCTGAGCAGGCCGTCGCTCTGCAATGCCCGCAGGGCCTGGCGCACGGCGCCGCGCTCCACGCCGAACTCCTCGGCGAGTTCGGCCTGGGTGGGCAGGCGGTCGCCCGGCCTCAGCTCGCCCGCCCGGATCCGTTCGCGCAGGGTGTCGGCGATCTCCTGCGGAGAGCGTCTCCGACTGCCGTCCACGGCCAGGTCCTCATGGGTCACGACCAAACGGTACAACTTTGATCCACCTGGCGGGAGTTGCCCGAAACTTGTTTATCGATATCGACCAAGTGGGGACAACTAGAAGTGAGTTGGTTGCCAACTCGGGGGAGTTGGTCGGAGTTTTCCGGCCAGCCAGGTAGGTTAAGGGGGAACCACCGTGCCCGTCCTCGCTCTTGTCTCCGCCGTCCTCGCCGTCGGCTTCGAGCAGTTCGTCCAGTGGCGGTACGGCGCCGCGGGCATGGTCGGCCTCGTGCTGCTCACCGTCGGCATCAAGGCGAAGAACCACAAGGTCAGTTCGGCCGGCGCGGTGCTCCTGGCACTGCTGCTCGCCGGGCCCGCCCTGTGAGCCGGGCGCCGGGCGCGGTCAGCCCGTGAGCGCCGCCTCCGAGCTGATCGTGCCCCACAGCGCGTCGAACCACAGCCGCGACTGCTCGACGAACGCCGTCTCGCGCGGGCCCGCGCCCGCCGTGAAGGAGAACAGCACCGACCGGGTGCCCTGCGCGTCGTACAGCGGCCGGGGCGCGTGGTCGATCTCCTCCTCGCGGCGTCCCACGGTGTAGTACGCGAACAGCGCCTCCTCGCCGCCCAGCAGGTAGAGCTTGACGGGCGGGGTGAAGGGCAGCGCGCGGAAGGTGACGCGCACGTCGATGCCGTGGGTGGCGCGCAGGGACAGCAGACTGTGCCGCAGCACCCGGCCCTGGGCGTTGCGCATCTCCAGCCAGCGCCGGTGGACCGCGTCGTCCGGCCCGCCCCTCCCCCGGCCCTCCACGGGCACCGGGAAGGCCAGCGGGATGCTCCGCGAGGGCACCAGCACCCGTACGTCGATCGTGGCCGGTTTCAGCCGTCCGGCGTGGATCTGGCGCAGCGGCTCACCGAGGGCGAGGGTCAGCGAGACGGCGGTCAGGCAGAGCGCGTCGACCCGCACATGGGGGGCGGCGAAGGCGGCGGTGATCCGGGGCGCGAGCGCGGCGGTGGTGGGCAGCGGGGGCGCGGGGACACCGGCCCCGGCGCGCTCCGGATGGCCGGTGACGAACGCCGGTCTGCCCCGGGTGACCTGGGAGAGCAGGTGCTCCGCCGCCAGGGTGCGCAGGGCCTGCCGCACGGTGGCGCGCTCGACGCCGAACTCCGCGGCCAGCACCGCCTGCGCGGGCAGGCGCGTACCCAGGGGCAGCGCGCCGCTCCTGATCCGCTGCCGCAGCTCGTCGGCCACCTCGCGCGGCGGTCTCCGCGGCCGCGGGGTGCTCTCCCGCCCCGGGCCGAAGGCGTGTTCGGGGTCCACCTCCGCACCGTACAACTTCTCGCCATCTTGGGGCAGTTCCCCGGAAGGTGGTTATAAGTCGCGCCCAAGCGGAGATAAGAAAAGTAGAGTTGGCAGCCAACTCGGCCGACCTGGTCGGAGCTTCGACTGGTTGGCTCCACGGTGACATGAGAACGACGCCGGACCGCGTTTCCCTCCGGAGGGGAGCCGGGAGCACGGTCGCGACGCCGCACAGCCACAACTGAACAGCCGCGCCGAGGGCGCAGGCAGCACAGCCACAACTGAAGAAGGTCCACCCGCACAACCACAACAGAACAGCACGCTACGGATGCGCCACCCCTGCCTCGGTCACCGGCGGGAAGGAGCGTTCAGAACAGGTCCGGGCACCACGGTCGCCGGGATGTGCGGAGCAGGGCGTCGGCCAGCCGGGCGGCGCCCGCTCGTTCTTCCCGGACCCGGCCCAGCGCCACGAGCCGCACCGCCGATTCGTCACCGAGCCACAGCGGCGCCAGCTCCCGGACGTCCAGCGCCAGATCGGCGGAGCGCGCGGTCGGCGTGCAGGACGCGCCCTCGGGCGACGCCTCCAGCAGCCAGCGGCCCCGCGCCCGGCCGCCCGCCTCGTCCGCGATCTCCAGCACCAGCGAGCCCCGCCCCGCGTAGGTGCGCGCCTCCAGCGCCCGTACGACGTCCAGGATCCGCACCCACAGCCAGTCGGCCTGGGTGGTGATCACGGCGGCGCGCGGGTCGGGCAGGAGGGAGGGGAGCAGGTCGTCCGGGGCGCGCCGGCCGCTCTTGACCTTCACCACCCAGTCCGTCGCGCACACATGCAGCCAGAGCGCGCGCTCGGCGGCCGGGGAGACGGCGATCAGGTCCTTCACCGTCGCGGTGCCCAGCGGCTGCTGGGCATCCGACCACGCGCGGTCGCAGACATAGGCGGCCAGGCCCTCGACCGTGCCGTCCGCCGCGCGGTACACGGCGTGGAACGGCTCCGTCCACGGGCTGTGGTCCAGGCGCACCGCTCCGGTGTCGACCTGCCACCAGCGCTCCGTGCGGTCGATCGCGCCGGGCTGGAGGCGGCGCAGCCGCTCGTGCAGTTCGGGACCGAGCTTGCGTACGTCGTCGGCGTCCACGAGGTCGACCCGGCCGCCGCCGTCCGGGGCCGGGCGGCGCGCGTCAAGGCCGGCCCGGGGCACGTCGATGGTCCACTCGGTGGCCCAGGTGGCGGGGCCGAAGCCGTAGCGGCCGTAGATCTGGTACTCGGCGGCGATCAGCGTGGCGACGACGTCACCGCGCTCCCGGGCCGCCGACAGGTCCCGCGCCATCATGCGGGTCAGCAGGCCGCGGCGGCGGTGTGTCGAGGTCACGGTGACGCTCGTGACGGCGTCGGCGGGGACGGTGGCGCCGCCGACCACGGTCAGTTCCTGCGCGAAGGACCGGAAGGTCGCCACGCACCGGCCCCGGTCGAAGGCGCCCAGCGTCCGGGCCGGTTCGATGTACGAACGGCGGTCGGCGATCTCCGCGTCGGAGACCTCCGGACTGCGCAGGAACCCGGTGTTCAGCGCGCGGATCCAGTCGGGGATCTCCGCCTCGGTGACGGGGCGGACGTCGAGGGGGAACTGCTCGCCGGTGGTCATGGTCCGACCGTAGGCCGTACGGACAGGAGGTGTCGCGGGCTTTTCCGGCGGCCGGGGCGGACGCACGCCCCGGCCCGCGCGTCCCCTGCGATCACAGCAGCAGGTCGTCGACCTGGGCCTCGCCGTCGCGGTATCTGCGGGCGATCTCCGCGCTGCATCCGTCGGCGGTGCGCTGGAGCCGGTGGCGGCGGCCGGACACCCGCTGCTCGTAGCGCACGAGCCGGGCCATCCCGGCGCCCAGCTCCAGGTCGGTGCGCGCGTCCAGGTCGGACAGCTCGACCTCGGCGAGCATCTCGGCGGACAGCCGCCGGTACTCCTCGCCGTGCGGGGTGCCGACGGTGACGTGCCGGGCCGAGGAGCGCTGCCGGGCGGGCGCGTCCCGCAGGATCTCCGCCAGCCGCTCGACGACGGACGCCCCGGCGCCCTCCACGGCCGACACGAACCCGGCCTCGCCCTCCGAGAGCCGGTCCCGGCAGCCGCGCCGCGCCAGCTCCGCGCGCAGGATGTCGATCCGCCCCTGGAGCAGCCGCCGTACATAGCTCAGGTCGGCCTCGTCCCGCTGCGCCGCCCGGCGCAGCGCGCGCAGCTCCGGCAGGCTCAGCACGGTCAGGTCGCAGTCCGCCGGATCCTCCTCCTCCCGCGCCGGACGCGGGTCCACCACGGGCGGGCTGTCGGTACGCTGCACCGGCGGCCGGTGAGCGGTGGGCTCCGCGACCGCCGCGCACAGCGGCGGCACCGCCCCGGACTGCGGTTGTTGCTCGGTACTCGATGTGCTCATGCGCCTCAACCGTCCCCTCGACCGGCGCGTACGGAAGCATCGTGCCACCCCGAGTGGCCAGTATGTGACCGAGTGCCCCCGATCCGCCCCAGATGGGGGGTTACGAAGCATAAAGAAGCACGATATGGACGTCGGGCATCATGGTCGGCATGCGTGCAGTGGTGCAGAGGGTGGACGGCGCGAGTGTCGTCGTGGACGGCGAGACGGTGGGGGCGATCGAGGGCGAGGGGCTGTGCGTCCTCGTCGGCGTCACCCACGAGGACACCGAGGAGAAGGCGGCGCAGCTCGCCCGCAAGCTGTGGTCGGTCCGGATGCTGCACGACGAGAGGTCGTGCAGCGACACCGGCGCGCCGCTGCTGGTGATCAGCCAGTTCACGCTCTACGGCGACGCCCGCAAGGGCCGCCGCCCCACCTGGAACGCGGCGGCACCCGGCGAGGCGGCCGAGCCGCTGGTCGACGAGGTGGTCGCGCGGCTCCGCGCGCTGGGCGCGACGGTGGCGACGGGCCGGTTCGGCGCCCGGATGCGGGTGTCGCTGACGAACGACGGCCCGTTCACCGTCCTGCTGGAGATCTGAGCCGCGCGGCGCGGGAGCCTACGGCTCGACGACGGTCTCCTGGGCCGCCGCCGTGTCCCCCGCCATCAGCCGGGCGTCCACCGGGACGTTCCGCTTGACCAGGGCGAGGGCGACCGGGCCCAGCTCGTGATGGCGCGCCGAGGTGGTGATCACACCGATGCGGCGCCCGTCCGGGCCCTCGTCGGCGAGCCGGATCTCGGTGCCGTGCGCGGGCAGGCGCACCTCGCTGCCGTCGAGGTGGAGGAAGACCAGGCGGCGCGGCGGCTTGCCCAGGTTCTGCACCCGGGCGACGGTCTCCTGCCCCCGGTAGCAGCCCTTCTGGAGGTGCACGGCCGTGCCGATCCAGCCCAGCTCGTGCGGGATGGTGCGGTGGTCGGTCTCGAAGCCGACGCGCGGGCGGTGCTGCTCGACGCGCAGCGCCTCGTGGGCGAGGATCCCGGCGGGCGGCCCGGCCTCGGCCGCGTAGGATTCCAGGTCCTCGCGGGGCAGGAACAGGTCACGGCCGTACGGCGTCTCCCGGACGACGGCGCCCTCGGGGACCCCGGCGATCGAACCGGCCGGCAGGTGCACCACGGCGAAGTCGGCGGTGCGGTCGGCGACTTCGACGCGGTAGAAGAACTTCATCGACTCCAGGTAGGCGATCAGCGCCTCCTGGGTGCCGGGCTCCACATGCGCCCAGACGGTCTCGCCGTCGTCGACCAGATAGAGCGCGTGTTCGATGTGGCCGTGGGCGGAGAGGATCAGCGCCTCGGTGGCCCGGCCGGCGGGCAGATCGCTGACGTGCTGGGTGAGCAGCAGGTGCAGCCAGCTCAGCCGGTCCGCGCCGGAGACGGCGAGCACACCGCGGTGCGAGAGGTCCACGAAACCGGCGCCGTCCGCGAGAGAGCGCTGTTCGCGGAACAGGTCGCCGTAGTGCGCGGCGACGCCTTCGTCCACACCTTCGGCGGGGACGGCGCCGGGCAGCGACAGCAGGGGGCTCTTCATACGGGCAAGCCTACGACGCCGGGTCCGCGCCCTTCCGGGAGCAGTCCGCGCAGCGGCCGAAGATCGCGAAATGCTTCATGTCGGTGTCGAACCCGAACTGCCGGCGCAGTTTCGCGGTGAACTCCGCGGCCACCTCGACATCGGCCTCGATCACGTTGTCGCAGTCGCGGCAGACCAGGTGGAGGTGGTGGTGGCGGTCGGCCAGGTGGTAGGTCGGCGCCCCGTGCCCGAGGTGGGCGTGGCTGACCAGGCCCAGCTCCTCCAGCAGCTCCAGGGTGCGGTAGACGGTGGAGATGTTGACCCCCGACGCCGTCTTGCGCACTTCGCACAGGATGTCGTCGGGGGTCGCGTGTTCGAGGGTGTCCACGGCTTCGAGCACGAGTTGCCGCTGCGGCGTCAGCCGGTAGCCGCGCTGCCTGAGGTCGCTCTTCCAGTCGGTGCTCACCACACCACGAGTCTAGGGCCTCTCGTCCGGGCCATGCCGGGCCCGCGGGCCCTGGGGCGCCTACTTGAAGAAGGCGACGCCGTCGTCCGGGAGGTCGTCGGGGAGGGCCTTGGCCCAGCGCTCGACGTCCTCCGGGGTGACGACCTTCTTGAGGTGGGCCGACATGTAGGGGCGCAGCTCGACCTCGGGGGTCTGCTTCTCGCCGACCCACATCAGGTCGCTCTTGACGTAGCCGTACAGCCGCTTGCCGCCGGTGTAGGGGGCGGAGGCGGCGGTGCGGGCCACGGCGTCCGTGACCAGGTCGATCTGCGGCTTCTTGTCGGCCATCTCGCCGTACCAGATCTCGATGACGCCGTCGTCGCGGGTCATCGTGACCTCGACCTTGCGCTCGGCGTCGATCCGCCAGAAGCCGGACTCGGACTCCAGCGGGCGCACCTTGTTGCCCTCGTCGTCCAGCACCCAGGTGTGGGAGCGGTACTCCAGGAAGTCCCGCCCGTCATGGGTGAAGGACACTTCCTGGCCGAAGTTGCACTTCTGGGACCCGGGGAAGTCGTGCACACCGGCGCCGGCCCAGTCGCCGAGCAGGAACGCGAGGGGGACCAGGTCCTTGTGGAGGTCGGACGGGATCTCGATCATGAGCGGGGACTCCCGGACGTCGTCAGCGCTGGCCCTGGTACAGCTTCTTCACGGTCAGGTAGGCGAAGGCGAGGACGCCGACGCAGACCAGGACCAGCAGGGTTTCGAAGAAGATCTCCACGGGGTGCTCCTTGTCGAGCGCGGTGCGGTACGTACGTACTCAGGGCCGGACCCCAGCTTAGTAGGCGTGGGCCCGGCCCTCTCGGCGAGGTGCTCCCCCGGTGGCTCAGCCGAGCAGTTCGCTCTGGAGCGTCACCGTCTGCTGGAAGGGGACGGTGGCCGCGGAGCCCTTGCGGGACTGCACGACCAGGGCGAGGACGTCACCCGCGCGGAGGTACGCCTGGCGGGTCTGCTCGGCGCCGTAGGGCTTGGCCTCGGCGTAGGCGACGCGTTCGACGCCGTCCACCCGGGCCCCGGTCGGGAACCCGTCGTCGAAGACGGACCGCTCGACGCCCGCCAGCTCGTACCCGGGGCCGCCGGACTGCGAGAGCCCGTCGTCGTACAGGTGCTGCACGACGGCCGCGGTGTCGAACTGAAGCAGGTAGATCCGCGTCCGTGTGCCGTCCGCCGTGGTCCAGCCGCGGGCGGCGATGTGCCGCAGCCCGTGGTCGGTGAGCTGCTGCCCGAACTTCTCCCGGTCCTGCGGGCGGGCGTACGCGGTCAGGAAGTCCTTCGTCGCCAGCCAGCCGCCGGTGCCCCGCAGGGCCGTGTCCTCGTGGGCGCCGTGCGGCGCGGGCAGCAGCAGGGCGCGCAGGTCGGTGTAGTGCGCCCCGGTGATGTTGTCGGCGTCGTCCACCGCGGGACGGCCGGGCAGCAAGGGCGGCTTGACGACCGACGGGTAGTCCCAGCGGCCGTCGGAGGCGGTGGCGAGACCGGGGACATCCGTGCGGTCCATGCGGGTGACGCCGTACGCCGTCCCGGCACCGGCCGCCGCGAACACGGCGACGGCGGCGGTCCACCGCAGCAGGGCCCGCAGCCGCGGGCGGTCCTTGCGGACGGGCGGGGGCGGTCCGGCGGGGGCGGGCGCGATCTCGGGCGCGCTTCCGGCCTCGGTGCCGGACACGGCTTCCGGGCCGGTCACGGTGGCGGCCGGTTCGGTGGCGGCCGCCGGGGCGGGGGTGCTCCGGGCGTTCTGGTCCGTGCTCTGTTCGGTCATACCGCCTGCCCCGGTTCCTTGATGCGGTCGAGCTGGTCGCGGAGCATCTCGGCCGCGCCCTTCGTGTCGAGCGGCTTGGCCGCCTGCATGGTCGCGCTGACCATGACGTCGCCCTCGTACGCGGAGCAGGTCATCGCGTCGAGCTTCTCCTTGGAGTCCGTGGGCATCAGGAAGCACCGCGCGTTCTTGTGCCCCTCGATCCTCGGACCGGCCCGGAAGACCTTCAGGGCCTCGAAGAACTGCTGCTGGAACCCGGCGACGGAGCGCACGGTCCGGCTGCTGCCCATCCGGGCGAGCACGATCTCGACGGTGAAGGCGTGGTCGGCGTAGTAGGCGTCGTGGGCCGCGTCGCCGTTGCTGAGGTAGCTGCGCATCACCATGCCCTTGACCTGCTGTTTGTCGATCTCCTTCGCCAGTTGGCGACGCTGGGACAGGGGCAGGTTCCGCAACGCCTGCTTGCGCAGTTCGGTGGCCTGCGCCCCGCTCAGCTCGGCGTCGGTCCCGAACTCACCGATGTCCGGGCCGCGCACGAACTCCTGGGTGCCGTACGGCAGCAGCATCCCCTTCAGGCCGGTCGCCGCGTCCTGCCGCTGCCCGGCGGCCGCGGGTTCCGGCATGCGCCAGACCGGCGCCCCCGGGGAACGGTCGGCGTCGCGCACGACAGCGACGGTGTAGCCGGTGCCGCCGACGAGCGCCAGGAGCAGCACCGCGCATCCGGTGATGAGGCCCGCCCGGCGACGGCGCGGCGCGGGGGCGGCCGCCGGGTCCCGGTGGTCCGGACGTTCCGGCTGGTCCGGACGGTCCGGGGAGGGCGAGGGTGCGGGCTGGTCCGGGTGGTTCTCGTTCACAGCCGCCCCATCTGCCGCTCGGCCAGACTCATGATCTCCTTCTTGGTGATCGGCTTGGTGTCGTAGACGTAGATCTCCATCACGATGTCGCCGCGCCAGGCGTGCGCCTCGGCCCCGTACACCGGGACGTAGCCCGGCTTACGGTCCGGTTCGGTGTCCGCGAACGCCATGCCCGCGCCGGTGCCCGGGATCGGCCAGCGGTGGCCGCGGGTCTCCCGATCAGCCCAGTAGATGTCCCCTTCCGCGCTGTCCTCGGCGGTCAGTTCCTCTTCCTGGCGGTACTGCACGAGACGGACCTCGACCTGATGCGTGCCGTCGGTCTCCCACCGGACGACGGCCGCCCGCCGGAACTGCTGCGCGATGTTGTTGCTGAACGCCTTCTTCGGGCTGGTGAACTCGTCCGCGTACTCCAGCAGGCCCAGCCAGCCGTCCCCGGTCGGGGCGAGCCGGCCGTCCTTGGCCCCCTTCGGGCGGTCGACCAGCAGCTTGCGCAGGTCGCCGTCCGTCTTCACGCGGCGGTCCTGGGCGCCAGGCAGGGGTTCCGCCTCGCCCTTGGCCCGCTCGACCACCGGCTGGGACAGCGGCGGGAGCGGGGTGGGCGGGCGGTGGGCCTGGACGGCGTAGCCCGTGCAGGTGCCGGCGACCACGCCGAGGACGGCCGCGGCGGCGACGAGCAGCAGGGTGCGCCGGAGCCGGCGCGGTGGTCGGTCCGGCGCCCTCTCGGGTGCGGAACTCGGTCTTTCCGGTACTTCCACGACGTGCCCCCACAGAATGAAGCGCGCCTTCCGTGTGCGCGCTGCACAGGAGACACATGGGTCATGCATGGAGTTGTAAGGGAGTTGATTACGATTCAGTCATGGCGAAGAAGCTCGTGATCAAGGTGACGGCCGGGGCGGACGCCCCCGAGCGGTGCTCGCAGGCGTTCACGGTCGCGTCGGTGGCCGTGGCCAGCGGGGTGGACGTGTCGCTGTGGCTGACCGGGGAGTCCTCGTGGTTCGCGCTGCCGGGGCGGGCGGCCGAGTTCGAGCTGCCGCACGCGGCGCCGCTGCCCGATCTGCTCGACGCGATCCTCGCGGCGGGGCGGATCACGCTGTGCACGCAGTGCGCGGCCCGCCGGGACATCACCGAGCGGGACGTGATCGAGGGCGTGCGGATCGCCGGGGCGCAGGTCTTCGTGCAGGAGGCGCTGGGGGACGGGACGCAGGCGCTCGTCTACTGAGCAGCCCCGCGCACCCCGCGCCTTGAAGGCACCGCCGGTCAGTGGCGTTTCTTGCCGTCCAGCTCGTCCCACCACTCGTCGGACTTCGGGTCGCCGGACGGGTCGTCCCACCAGCGGTCCTCGGGGCCGCGCCGGTTGGCGACCATGGCGGCGACCGGCGGGATGACCATGGCGAACAGGCACATGCCGACGGCGGCCGGGACGGACCAGATGCGTACGACTCCCCAGGCCAGGACGAACAGCCCGATGCAGGTGCCCATCATGGCGAAATACGCGTGACGACGGCGTGCGTACATGTGTCCAGGGTAGGTCCGCGGGGCCCGCGCGGGCAGGCCGAAGGGCCGCACCCCCGGCGTCCAACCCCGGGTGCGGCCCTTCGCGTGCTCGGCGGTCTCAGACCGCGATCGCGACCTCCGCGAGGCCGCCCTGCTGCGCCACGACCGTACGGTCGGCGGTGCCGCCGGGAACGAGGGCGCGCACGGTCCAGGTGCCCTCGGCCGCGTAGAACCGGAACTGGCCGGTGGCGGAGGTCGGCACCTCCGCGGTGAACTCACCGGTCGAGTCGAGCAGGCGCACGTAACCCGTCACCGGCTCGCCGTCGCGGGTCACCTGCCCCTGGATCGTCGTCTCACCGGGCTTGATCGTCGAGGCGTCGGGGCCGCCGGCCTTCGCTCCACACATGGCGTACTCCTGAAGAGAGGTCTTGAGAGGTCGGTCGGGCGGTTACTTGCCGGAGCCCAGCTCGATCGGCACGCCCACCAGGGAGCCGTACTCGGTCCAGGAGCCGTCGTAGTTCTTGACGTTCTCCACGCCCAGCAGCTCGTGCAGCACGAACCAGGTCAGCGCGGAGCGCTCGCCGATGCGGCAGTAGGCGATGGTGTCCTTGCCCAGGTCGACGTCCTCGTCGGCGTAGAGGGCCTTCAGCTCCTCGTCCGAGCGGAAGGTGCCGTCGTCGTTGGCGTTCTTGGACCACGGGATGTTCTTGGCGGACGGGACGTGGCCCGGACGCTGGGACTGCTCCTGCGGCAGGTGGGCCGGGGCGAGCAGCTTGCCGGAGAACTCGTCGGGCGAGCGGACGTCGACCAGGTTCTGCGCGCCGATGGCCTTGACCACGTCGTCGCGGAAGGCGCGGATCGCGGTGTTCTGCGGCTTCGCCTGGTACGCGGTCTTCGCGCGCTCGGGCACATCGGTGCCGTCGACCAGCTCGCGGGCGTCCAGCTCCCACTTCTTGCGGCCGCCGTCGAGCAGCTTGACGTTCTCGTGGCCGTAGAGCTTGAAGTACCAGTACGCGTAGGAGGCGAACCAGTTGTTGTTGCCGCCGTAGAGGATCACCAGGGTGTCGTTGGCGATGCCCTTCTCCGACAGGAGCTTCTCGAAGCCCTCCTGGTCGACGAAGTCACGGCGGACCGGGTCCTGGAGGTCCTTGGTCCAGTCGATGCGGATCGCGTTCTTGATGTGGTTCTTCTCGTAGGCGGACGTGTCTTCGTCCACCTCGACGAGGGCGATGTTCGGGTCGTCCAGGTGTTCCTGGACCCAGTCGGCATCGACCAGGACGTCGCTGCGGCTCATGTTCCATCTCCTCCGGGGCAGTCGCGGGGGCGTGAGAGTGCGTGGCTGCGCGCTCGCGGGGCGAGCGGCGCATGAGGGGGCCCGGCCGGCAGGGCGGGCGGGAGACGCGGAGCCTCGCGGGGCGTCCGCTCAGAAGGGGCGACAGAGCATGGCGGCAACGCGGCACAGGTCCACTGCCCGCCGCTTGGTGAGATCCGCCTGTCGCTTCATGGCCTCGATCGTAGGGAGGGACAGGCGGCCATGTCACCGGCATGTCGCATGATGAGACGGGATCGTCCGCAATGCGGGATGGAGGGGTGGGAACGGAACGGCGGGTACGGGGTCGGGGCGGGCGGTTCCCCGGTCGGCGCCGGGTGTCCATCTGCGGTGCGGACGGGCGTGTCTCGCCAGTCGGACGCTATCCGGCCAGCCTGACCTTCGAGCCCTTCACCGTGATCTCGACGCCGTTCTTCGCGGCCCGCACCGAGGCGAGCCGGATGCCGCCGGGGAGCTGGTCGATGGCCTGCTGGAAGTCGGTGACCGACCGCATCCGGCCCTCGGCGAGCGCGAGACCGGCCAGGTCCGGCAGGCCGTCGGCCTTGACGCGCACCTTGTTGTTCTCGACGCTGACGGAGCTGAGCACCTGGATCGGGGCGGGCAGCGCGGACACCTTCACCGTCACCTTGATCTTGCCGTTGCCGCCGTCGGCGAGGCCGACCACCCGGGTGGTCACCCCCGGCAGGACCTGGGTGGACTCGGCCCCGGCGGTCTTCAGCAGCTCGTCGTAGGCGATGGTCGCGGTGCCGGTCGCGTCGGCGGCCGTGGCGGAGCTGTAGTCCCCGGAGAACTCGACGCCCTTCATGTCGGCCTTCAGGTCGTCGATCCGGATCTTCTGCCCCCGCTCGCCGCCGTCCGCCTCGTAGTGCTCGATGCCGACCTCGACGTCGTCCAGCTTCCCGCCCGCCACCTGGGTCAGGAACGGGAAGCCCTTGATGGACACGTCCGGGCTGCTCGGCAGGTGCTCCGTCTCCCGCAGCTTGTCCGCGACCTGCTGCTCGGCGAAGTGCACGGCCACCCGGTCGGCCACCGTGAAGAGCACGCCGAGGACCACGACGACGATCAGCAGTATTCGCAGCGCGCGCATCCCGTGCTTCCCCCACTCGGCGGTTCCCGACGGCCCCGGACGGCCGTCAGGCGCGAGCGTAACCCGCCGGACGGGCCCGGCCCGGACTTTGTCGACCAGCTGTTACCAGCTGTTACGAGGCGCGCCCAGCCCGAGCACCCAGCGCTGCGCCCGGCCCGAGCACCCGGCCCGAGCGCCCGCCCCGTGCGCTCAGCCCAGCGCGCGCCCCAGCAGCCACACCACCGGCGCCGCCGCCGACAGGGGCAGCGCCACCCCGGCGGTGAAGTGCACGAAACGCGAGGGGTAGTCGTAGGCGGCCACCCGGTGCCCGACCAGCGCGCACACGCCCGCGCCCGCGCCGAGCAGCGCGCCCTGGGCGCCGATCCCGGTCAGCCCGCCCACCGCGATGCCCGCACCGGCCGCCGCGAGCAGCGCGACCACCACCGAGGCGGCACCGGGCAGCGGCAGCGCCCGCGCCACCACGGCCGCCGCGACCGCCACCGCGCCCACCGCGACCGCGTCCGCGCCGACTCCCAGATAGCCGGTCGCCAGGATCGCCAGTGCCGCCGAGGCGACGGTCGCCATCAGCCCGTACATCCGCTCGTCCGGCTCGGCGTGCGAGCGCAGTTGCAGGACCAGGGAGAGCAGCACCCACACGCCGAGCGTGCCGAGGATCGCCGCGGGGGCGTGCGCCCGGCCCGCGCCGAGCACGGCCGCGTCCGAGACGAGGGCGCCCGCGAAGGCGAGGGCGATGCCCTGGCGGGCCGGCCACATGCCGTTCAGCCGGAACCAGCCGGCCGCCGTCACGGCCTGGAGCACCACCAGCGGCACGAGCAGCGCGTACGTACCGGCCTCCGCAGCGCCGGCCAGCAGCAGGCCCAGCAGCGCGGTCAGCCCGGCGGGCTGCATCCCCGGGTCGATGATCGGCGAGCGGCCCTCGGCACGGGCCCGCTGGGCGTCGGTGACCCGGGTGTTGCCGCCGAGGGTGGCGGGGCCGTAGCCGCCGGGGTCGGCGTCGGGTCCTTCATCCGCCGGGGCGGGGGCCGGAGCGACGGGCCGGGGCTGGGGCTGAAGCTGGGGTTCCGGGTGGGCCAGCGGGGGCAGGTAGGCCGTCCGCGCGGCGGCGGGCTCCGGCGCGGGGGCCGGTTCCCGCCCGGTGACGACGGGCTGCCCGTGCGTCTGGGTGTCCCAGGTCTGGCCCTGCCACTGCTGCGTGTGGTCCAGGTCCTGGCCATGGCCGTAGCCCTGGCTCTGGGCCTGGGCCTGCCCCTGGGCCTGGCTCTGGGAAGCGGCGTACGGATCGGCGTACGGCTGCTGCTCCTGGCCGGGCCAGACCTGCTGCGGGTGGGCGGCCTGCTGTCCGTACTGGTCGTACTGCTGGTGCTGGCCGTACTGCTGGTTGTGCTGCTGCCCGTACTGGTCGTACCGGCCGTCGGGCTGCTGCTGGTACCGCTGCCCGTGCTGCTGGTGCGCGTAGGGGTCGTGGCCCTCGGGGGCGCCCTGGCGGGGGTCGCCGTACCCGGCGCCCTCATACGGCTGGTCGGTCATCGCTCACCCTCCTGCGAACGGCGGGAGCACCTCGACCGTGCCGCCCTCGGTCAGCCGTACCGTCTCATGGTCGCGCGTCCCCACGGGGTCACCGTCGATGAGGAACGAGCAGCGCCGCAGGACGCGGGAGAGCTCGCCGGGGTGCCGCTCGCGCACCGCGTCGAGCGCACCGGCGAGCGTCTTCGCCTCGTACGGCTCCTCGGCGACCCCGGCTGCGGACTTCGCCGCGGCCCAGTAGCGCACCGTGACCTTTGCCATGCGTTCCTCGATACTCGGTGTCGGACCGGCAATGAACACGGTCAGGCTAGCCCGCCCGTGCGACGGCCCAGCGCGCGATGCGGTGCAGCAGGGGCCCGGGGGCGGCGTTCTCGGCGTGGCCCATGCCCGGCTCGACCCAGAGTTCGCCGTGGTCACCGGCCGCCGCGGCCAGCATCCGGGGGTGGTCGAGGGGGAAGTAGGCGTCCTGGTCGCCGTGCACGATCAGCAGCGGTACGGGCGTGATGCGCGCCGCCGCCTCCACCGGGGAGAGCGGGACGGGGTCCCAGGCGCGGTGGTGGATCCGGGTGCGGAAGCCGTAGCGGCCCACCAGGCGGCCCTCGGGGCGCATGACCAGCCAGTGCAGCCGGCGCATGGGAGCCGTGCCCCGGTAGTACCAGCGCGCCGGGGCGCTCACCGAGACCACGGCGTCGGTGTGCTCCGCCGCGCGCCCCCGGGCGCCGCCGCCCTCCGGGCCGTACAGCGCCGCGTGCCGCAGCACCACCGAGCCGCCCATGGAGAAGCCGACGGTGACCACGCGCGCGTGCCCGAGGCCGCGTGCCCAGGCCACCGCGGCGGCGAGGTCCAGCACCTCCCGGTCGCCGACCGTCGAACGGCCGCCGGAGGCGCCGTGGCCGCGGAAGGAGAAGGTGACCACGGCCCCGTACTGACCGAACGCCTGTGCGATACGACGCACGTGCGGGCGATCCAGGTCACCGGTGAAACCATGTGCGATCACGAAGACGGGGCGCGGGGCCGCGGCACCGGTCGGCACGTCCGTCCCGGACGCCCTGGCCGTCCCGCCCTTCCCGGCCGCCACAGGATCCCCGGTGGGGTCCCGGTGGGTCCGTCCGGCGGCGCCCGGCTCGTACAGCGCGTCGACCGCCACCCCGTCCGCCGCCCGCAGAAACCTTCTGACCTGCGTACGGGGCGGCGTCTCGGAGTCCGGGACGATCGTCGGACGCGCCACATGACCTGCCGGATCCCCGCTCATGTCGGCTATTCTGCTGGGAAGAGGACTCGGGCAGCGAAGCCCCCGGGTCCTTTTGTGCTTTCGGCGGGCGTTGTATACGACGCGGGAAACCGCAGGTGTACGCCGGTCGCCGGGGCGCGGTGGCTCTTGACACGCGGGCGGTACCCCAGCGCCGGGACCCCGAGGAGGAACCAGAGGCCATGGACGAGCGAACCGTGTACGACCATACGAGGCGGACGGCCCGGACAGGGTGGTCACGATGAGTTCACTGCTGCTCCTGACCAACGCCCTCCAGCCGTCCACCGAGGTGCTCCCCGCCCTCGGTCTGCTGCTGCACCAGGTGCGGGTGGCCCCGGCCGAGGGCCCCGCGCTCGTCGACACGCCGGGCGCCGACGTCATCCTGGTCGACGGGCGGCGCGACCTGCCCCAGGTGCGCAGCCTGTGCCAGCTGCTGCGCTCCACCGGACCGGGCTGCCCGCTGGTCCTCGTCGTGACGGAGGGCGGCCTCGCGGCGGTCACCGCCGACTGGGGCATCGACGACGTCCTGCTCGACACCGCGGGTCCCGCCGAGGTGGAGGCCCGGCTGCGGCTCGCGCTGGGCCGCCGGCAGCTCGTCGACGACGACTCGCCGACGGAGATCCGCAACGGCGACCTGTCCGTGGACGAGGCCACCTACAGCGCCAAGCTCAAGGGCCGGGTGCTGGACCTCACCTTCAAGGAGTTCGAGCTGCTGAAGTACCTGGCGCAGCACCCGGGCCGCGTCTTCACCCGCGCCCAGCTCCTCCAGGAGGTCTGGGGCTACGACTACTTCGGCGGCACCCGGACGGTCGACGTCCACGTACGGCGGCTGCGCGCCAAGCTCGGGCCCGAGCACGAGTCGCTGATCGGCACCGTACGGAACGTCGGCTACCGCTTCGTCACCCCGGAGAAGCCGGAGAAGAGGGCGGAGAAGACGCCGGAGACCGCGGCGAGGGCGGCGAAGACGCGGCCGGAGGACGCCGAGGGCGCGGGGAATCAGGGGAAGCCGGTCCGCGCGGAGGCGTGAGCCGGGGGCGCGGGGGCGGCGTGCCGTCACCCGTCCCCGCGGGCGGGACGTTGCGGTTGCACATCCATGCCTTGATATGCCCTGCCCGGGGCTGATCCATCCGCGTAGACTCCGCGCGTGGCCAAGGTGACTCGGGACGACGTGGCGAGACTGGCGGGGACTTCCACCGCCGTGGTCAGCTATGTGATCAACAACGGACCCCGGCCGGTCGCCCCGGCCACGCGCGAGCGCGTCCTCGCCGCGATCAAGGAGCTGGGGTACCGGCCCGACCGGGTCGCCCAGGCGATGGCCTCGCGGCGCACGGACCTGATAGGTCTGATCGTCCCGGACGCCCGCCAGCCCTTCTTCGGGGAGATGGCGCACGCGGTCGAGTGGGCGGCGGCCGAGCGCGGGAAAATGGTCCTCGTCGGCAACTCCGACTACGTGGCCGAGCGCGAGGTCCACTATCTGCGGGCCTTCCTCGGGATGCGTGTCTCGGGCCTCATCCTCGTCTCGCACGCGCTGAACGACCTGGCCGCCGCCGAGATCGACGCCTGGGACGCCCGCGTGGTGCTGCTGCACGAGCGGCCCGAGGCCATCGACGACGTGGCCGTGGTCACCGACGACCTGGGCGGCGCCCAGCTCGCCGTACGCCACCTGCTGGAACACGGGTACGAGTACGTCGCCTGCATGGGCGGCACCGCGGACACGCCCGCCGTGGGCGACCCGGTCTCCGACCACGTCGAGGGCTGGCGGCGCGCGATGGCCGAGGCCGGGCTGTCCACCGAGGGACGCCTGTTCGAGGCGCCGTACAACCGCTACGACGCCTACCGGGTCGGCCTGGAGGTCCTGGCCGGACCGGACCGGCCGCCCGCGGTGTTCTGCTCCACCGACGACCAGGCGATCGGCCTGCTGCGGGCCGCCCGCGAGCTGCGGATCGAGGTCCCCGGCGAGCTGGCCGTGGCCGGGTTCGACGACATCAAGGAGGCGGCGCTCGCGGACCCGCCCCTGACGACGGTCGCCTCCGACCGCTCCGCGATGGCCCGCGCGGCCGTGGACCTGGTGCTGGACGACGGGGTGCGGGTCACCGGCTCGCGGCGCGAGCGGCTGCGGGTGTTCCCCTCCCGGCTGGTGGTGCGCGCCTCCTGCGGCTGCGGCTGACGGCCCGCCTGCCGGTCCTCTCCCCTCCCCGCCGCCTCCCGCCCGAGGCGGCTTTATATCGGGCATACGAGGTTCTGTCGGGCTTTTCAGGGGGGACTCACGAAGCTCTCATGATCCCGGGACACTCTCAATGACATGACCGAGAGCATCCGCCGCAGCGGCGAGTACGAGTACTCCCAGGGTGACGCACAGACCCCGACCGCCTCCTTCGCGCAGCCGGCGGACCCGCACCGGCCCGCCGCCTCCTCCGGGAGCCCGGTGGACCGGGTGAGCCCGGTGAACCCGGAGTGGCCGCCCCCGCCGGCGTACGCCCCGGCCACTCCCCCGGCGTACGCCACCGGCGGTCACGGCGGTCATGACGGCTACGGCGGTCACGGCGGCCAGGGCTTCGGCGGTCACGGCTTCGGCGGTCACGGCTTCGGCGGTCATGACGGCGGCGGCACCGCTCTCCCGACCGCCGCCCCGGCCGGTCCCCCGCCCGCCCCCCGCAAGCGCGCCAAGGGACCGCTCGCGCTGCTCGCCGCCGTGGCGATCGCCGCGGCGGCGGTCGGCGGCGGCACCGCCTACGCCTTCCAGCAGCTGACCGGCAAGGACACGGTCGCCGCCGGCACCACCAGCACCAATGTGGTGCCCTCCAGCCAGCGCGGCAGCATCGCCGCGATCGCCAAGGCGGTCAGCCCCAGCGTCGTGGAGATCACCGCGACGCTCAACAACGGCACGTCCACCGGTTCCGGTGTGATCATCAGCAGCGGCGGCGAGATCGTCACCAACAACCACGTGATAGCGGGCGCCTCCACGATCAAGGCGCGGACCAGCAACGGCGACACGTACACCGCGCAGGTGGTCGGCACCGACAGCTCCAAGGACCTCGCCCTGATCAAGCTGGCGGGCGCCTCCGGGCTGAAGCCCGCCTCGCTGGGCGACTCCAGCGCCGTGGCGGTCGGCGACCAGGTCGTCGCGATCGGCTCCCCCGAGGGCCTGACCGGCACCGTCACCAGCGGCATCGTCTCCTCCCTGAACCGCGACGTGACCGTGTCCACCGACGAGAGCCAGGGGCAGGGCCAGGGCCAGGGGCAGGGCGACGGCCAGTGGCCGTTCGAGTTCGGCGGCCGGCACTTCAACGGCGACACCGGCTCCTCCACCACCACCTACAAGGCCATCCAGACCGACGCGTCCCTGAACCCGGGCAACTCCGGCGGCGCGCTGATCGACGCGGCGGGCAACATCATCGGCATCAACTCGGCGATGTACTCGGCGGCGACGTCCGGTTCGGGCGACTCCTCCGGCGCCGGCAGCGTCGGACTCGGCTTCGCCATCCCGATCGACACCGTCAAGGCCGACCTGGCCAAGCTGCGCTCCGGCGCCCAGAACTGACACCGGCGGGCCACGGCGGCGCCCCCTCGGGACCCGCCGCCGGCCGCCCCGCCCACCGCACCGCGAGAAGGGACACGCGCAGGCACCACGGCACCCCGCACGACAAGGAGCACGCCATGATCCAGCAGCTGATCCACGCGAGGACCCCGAAGAACGCCACCGCCCCCGCTCCCGCCCCCGGCACCCCCGCGCGCGGCACGGCCCCGGCCCCCGGCCCCGGCATCCCCGCACGCCGCGCCCCCGAGGCCGCCGCCGGCTCCGTGGCCGTACCGCACCTGATGGGTCTGCGGATGCCCGCCGACCGCCCGCACCGGCACAAGGTGCCCCTGGGCCGGCTGACGGCAGTGGCGGCCTGAGCGGACACGCGGCGCACGGGACAGGTGCCGGACATGGGAATCTGGGAGCAACCCACCCCGGGCCCGGGGAGCGACCGGCCGGTCGTCCCGCCGGGTCCGGACTGCCCCGAGGAATCCGAGGAACCACCACCGATGAGTCCCGCCGACGGCGACCGCGACGACCACGGCCGCGTCCCCCAGCGCATCCTGATCGTCGACGACGAACCCGCGGTGCGCGAGGCGCTCCAGCGCAGTCTCGCCTTCGAGGGGTACGGCACCGAAGTGGCCGTGGACGGCGCCGACGCCCTGGAGAAGGCGGGCGCCTACCGGCCCGACCTGGTCGTCCTCGACATCCAGATGCCCCGTATGGACGGCCTGACCGCCGCCCGCCGGATCCGCGCCGCGGGTGACACCACCCCGATCCTCATGCTGACGGCCCGCGACACGGTCGGCGACCGGGTCACCGGCCTGGACGCCGGGGCCGACGACTACCTGGTCAAGCCCTTCGAGCTGGACGAGCTGTTCGCCCGGATCCGCGCGCTGCTGCGCCGCAGTTCGTACGCTGCGGCCGTGGACGCGTCCGTCGACGAGGGCGACGTGCTCGCCTTCGCCGATCTGCGCATGGACCTGGCGACCCGTGAGGTGACGCGCGGCGGACGCCAGGTGGAGCTGACCCGCACCGAGTTCACCCTCCTGGAGATGTTCATGGCCCATCCGCGCCAGGTGCTCACCCGTGAGCAGATCCTGAAGGCGGTCTGGGGCTTCGACTTCGAACCCTCCTCCAACTCGCTCGACGTCTACGTCATGTATCTGCGCCGCAAGACCGAGGCGGGCGGTGAGCCGCGCCTGGTGCACACGGTGCGCGGGGTCGGCTACGTCCTGCGGCAGGGCGGCGCGGAGTGAGCAGGGCCCTGCGCCGCTTCCGTTCCCTGCCGATCCGCTCGCGGCTGGCGCTGCTGGTGGCGGCGGCGGTGGCGTTCGGGGTGGCCGCGGTGTCGGTGACGTGCTGGTTCATCGTGCAGGGGAAGCTGATCCAGCAGATCGACGACGACCTGCGGGCGGCCACGAGCCCGGTGGGCTCGCGCAGCGTGCAGAACCTCCTCGCCAGTTGCAGCAACACGCCCGGCAGCACGGACGAACGGGGCCCCGGCTCCACCGACTACTACGTCCAGATCATCGACTCCGCCGGCCGGACCTGCGTCTTCGACAACTCCGTCGGCACGGTCAAGGTGACGGGCACCGACACCGCCGTCGCCCAGAACGCCGACCGGGGTCTGTCGACGCTGCACGACAGCACCGACACCAAGGGCGACCCGGTGCGCGTGCTGGCCTCCCCGCTGCTCATCGCCTCCCCGGCGGGCCCGCAGATCTACCCCGGCCACGCGCTGCTGATCGCCTCGCCCCTCAAGGACACCGACAAGACCCTCAACGACCTGGCGCTCCTGCTGCTGCTCGTGTCGGGGATAGGCGTCGTCGGGGCCGGGGCCGCGGGGCTCGCGGTGGCCCGCGCCGGTCTGCGCCCGGTCGACAAGCTCACCGAGGCCGTCGAGCACGTGGCCCGCACCGAGGACCTGGCGGTCCGCATCCCGGTCGAGGACGACAGCGAGGACGAGATCGCCCGGCTGTCCCGCTCCTTCAACTCCATGACCGCGTCCCTGGCGTCCTCCCGCGACCTCCAGCAGCAGCTGATCGCCGACGCCGGACACGAACTCCGTACGCCGCTGACCTCCCTGCGCACCAACATCGAACTGCTCACCCGCAGCGAGGAGACCGGCCGCCCGCTGCCCGAGGCCGACCGCAAGGCGCTGCTCGCCTCGGTGAAGGCCCAGATGACCGAGCTGGCCGCGCTGATCGGCGACCTCCAGGAACTGTCCCGCCCCGAGGGCCAGCGCGGCGAACGCGTCCAGGTGATCGCGCTCCAGGACACCGTCGAGTCCGCGCTGCGCCGCGCCCGGCTGCGCGGCCCGGAGCTGACCATCACCGCCGACATCGAGCCCTGGTTCGTCCGCGCCGAACCGGCGGCCATGGAACGCGCGATCGTCAACATCCTCGACAACGCGGTGAAGTTCAGCCCCGAGGGCGGCGTGGTCGAGGTCCGGCTCTCTGACGGCGTCCTCACCGTCCGCGACCACGGCCCCGGTGTCCCCGCCGACGAACTCCCGCACGTCTTCGACCGCTTCTGGCGCTCCCCCGGTGCCCGCGCCCTCCCCGGCTCCGGCCTCGGTCTCTCCATCGTCGCCCGCACCGTCCAGCAGTCCGGCGGCGAGGTCACTCTCACCCCGGCACCCGACGGCGGCATGATCGCCACGATCCGCCTTCCGGGGGCGCCCACTCCGCCGCCCGAACTGCCGTGACCTGCGGGGATGACCCGCTGTCAGTGGCCTCTTCTAGGGTGGGACCCTGAGCGTGGACGGCAGGCTGTGTGTGGGGGGCAGAGCGGTGCGGGTGGAGCGGCATCAGGTGGAGGACGCCCGGGTGGCGGCCGCGGTGGAGGGGTTCGCCGGGCGGATCGGGCGGCTGGTGCATTCGTTCTCGAAGGCCGGGCCGGTGACGGCGTACGAGTACCGGCTGATCGCGGAGGAGTTCCTCGACTGCCTGGGGGCGCTGTCCACGAGGGATCCGGGGCTCGGGTCACCGGAGGCGAAGGCGGTGCTGGAGGACGCGGCGGAGGCGGCCGTGGGGGCGGTGGCGTACACGGCGTACCACCCGGTGTACCCGTTCGACGTGTTCCTCCACTATGTGAACTGGGGGGTCTGCCACGACCGCGAGGAGGGTGAACCGCTGCCGGTCCCCCTCCGGACGGACTGGTGGCTGGACGCGTTCTGCCTGGCCGTGTCGGCCGGGCGGGCCGAGGACCACGCGGAGACCTTCCGCTTCGCGTGGTGGGCCCGGCGCACCCCCGCCGAGAGACGGACCGGGCTGCCCGACGACGAGCTGGTCAACGGCTTCCTGGCGTACGTCCTCGGGGACACGGGCGGCGAGGAGGACGGCCACCCGCCCTCCGGCGAGGAGCAGGTGGCCGCGCTCGACGCGGCGATCGGGCGGGTGCGGGCGGGAGCCGGCGGGGGCGGTGCCGCCGGGCCGGACGACCGGGCGGAGACCGTCGGGCTGCTCGCGCTGCGGGCCCTCGCCGCGGGAGACCGCGAGGCGTTCGGGGACGCTCTGGTACGGCTGCTGCGGCCGGTCGCCGAGGCGGCGGGGCCGGATGCCGCCCCGCGCACACTGCTGCCGCTGCTGCCCCTCGCCCTCGCGTCCCTCGCCCACCGGCACGAGGGCCGGCCGCCGGAGATCGAGAGCGACTATCTGCCGTACGGGCCGGTCACCGGGTTCGAGCGCGAGGGACCGCGGGTCGGGCCCTACGGACGGGACGTACGGCCCGGCGCCCGTGCCGAACCGGCCGCCGGGCCGGTGCGGTTCGCGCGGCCGGAGCTGCCGGGCGCGATGCTCCCGGAGGCGGAGGCAAGGCTCCGTGAGCAGGTGCGCGGCGCGCTGGACCCCGACCCCGCCGACCCGTACGCCACCTGGGAGCTGTCGCGCGCCCTCGGCCATCTGGAGCTGCTGGTCAGGGGCCGGGCCCGCGGGGCGGCCGACCCCGAGGAGGCGATCGCCGACGACGTGCTGCTGGGCTCGCGGTGCGGCGCGACCGTCTTCCGCGCGGCCCTCGCCGAGCCCGGCACCGGGGTCGAGGCCGAACTCGGCGGCAGGACGGTCCGGTACGCCGCCTGGAAGGCGGACGACGGGCCCGACGCGCGCACCTGGCAGCTCGCCGTGAACCTCGCCCTGATCTCCGGCCGCCGCGACGACCTCGCCCCGCTGCTCGCGGCCGGACCGCCCGCGGAGCGCTACGGCGACACCCCGCTCACCGGCTACCGCCGCGCCCTGCACGCCCAGCTGAGCGACGCGGACCCGCGGCCCGCCCTCGACGCGGCCCTGCAACGCTGCGCGGCGATACGCGGCTCCGCGTTCCTGCCGCCGCCGCTGGTGCTGCTCTCGCAGTTCACCGGCGGTGACGAGGAGAGCTTCAACCTGGCCCTGCTGGACGCCCTGGAGACCCACCGCGACCACTTCTCGGTGGGCGACCGGGCCGAGAGCCCCGACGCCACCCTCAGCCTGGACGTCCTGGCGCTGGCCTGCCACGCCCGCCGCCGGGGCTGGGAGATCAGGGTCGAGTCGCCCTATCTGCCGCCCCGGCTGCTCCGGACGGCGCGCCCGCTCCAGCGCCCGTAGGGCGAGGGGCCCGATCCGCGCGAGACCTCCGCCGCCCGGTTTCCGCTCGGTACTCTCGGACGCATGACCAGCGACGAGACCGCACCGACCGCCCGCTCACTGGAGACCGTCACCGCGCTCTCCCCGGACCAGGCCGAAGCCGTGCTCGGCCTGATCGCCGCGGCGGCCCGCGCCGACGGGCAGCAGGCCGTGTCCGAGCAGGGCAGGCTCCAGTTGCGCGGCGGCGCCCGCGAGGGCGTGTCGCATCTGCTGCTGCACGTCGACGGCGAACTGGCCGGGTACGCGCAGCTGGAGGACACCGACCCGGTGGAGGCGCCCGCCGCCGAACTGGTCGTGCACCCGGCGCACCGCGGGCACGGGCACGGCAGGGCGCTCGGCTCGGCGCTGCTGGCCGCCTCCGGACGGCGGCTGCGGGTGTGGGCGCACGGCGGGCACTCCGCCGCCCGGCACCTCGCCCAGGTCCTCGGGCTGACCCTGTTCCGCGAACTGCGGCAGATGCGGCGCCCGCTGGCCGGCTTCGACCTGCCCGAGCCGGTGTGGCCGCAGGGCGTCACCGTACGGGAGTTCGTGCCCGGCCAGGACGACGCCGCCTGGCTCGCGGTGAACGCGGAGGCGTTCGCCCACCACCCCGAGCAGGGCTCCCTCACCCAGCGGGACCTGGACGCCCGCAAGGCCGAGTCCTGGTTCGACCCGGGCGGCTTCTTCCTGGCCGAGCGCGAGGGCCGGCTGATCGGCTTCCACTGGACCAAGGTGCACGCCGAGGACGGCCTCGGCGAGGTGTACGTCCTCGGGGTGCGGCCCGGCGCGCAGGGCGGCGGCCTCGGCAAGGCGCTCACCGTGACCGGTCTGCGGCACCTGGCCGCGCGCGGCCTGCCCACCGCGATGCTGTACGTCGACGCCGACAACAAGGCGGCGGTCTCGGTCTACGAGCGGCTGGGCTTCACGACGTACGAGACGGACCTCATGTACCGGACGGAGATCTGAGGCCCGCGCTGCCCCGGTGACCGGCCGCCCCGCGGCCGCCCAGGGGGTCGGGCAGACACGCCGCCCAGGCCAGCGCGGCGGCGGCGCCGATCGCCGCCCACCACCGGTGCGCCACCGCCCAGTTCGGGTCGCCCGGGGCCGGCAGCAGGCTCCACCGCTCCGGTGCCAGCAGCAGGGCGACGGCCAGCACGAGCAGGGTGAGCGCGACCGTCGTGCCCGGCGTGGGCTCGGGGCCGAAGCGCACGGTGGCCGCCGCGAGGGCCAGCGCGGTCAGCGCTGTCGCCGCCGCCTCCAGGGTGAGCGGGCCGGCCGGCGGGCGGGCCCCCTCCGGCACGAGGAGCAGCGCGGCGGTCCACCACGCCGCGGCGAGCGGGGCGACGAGCGCCAGCCGCAGCGCCGCACGCACGGGCCGCCGTACCGGCACCGCCGACGTGGCGTGCCGGGCCGGGTCGTCGAGCAGGAACCCCAGGGCGAACCCGCCGAGCAGCGCGACCAGCCGCAGCACGACCACTCCGGCCGCCGGGCCCGGACCGCCGTCGGGCACCAGCCGGGTGCCGCCCGCGCAGAGCAGTGCCAGCCCGCCCGCCGCGCCGGTCACCCGCCACGGCAGCGCCCGCCACACCGGCCGGACCAGCGCGCCGATCACCCGGCGCGGCGTCCCGTCGGCGCCCCGCTCCCGGCCTTTTGTCACCTCTCGCACGAGTCCGTGTCCTTCCCGTGGCCGATGCCCGGCACATGCAGCAGTTCGGCGACCCTGGCCGTGGAGGTGCCGGGCGCGGTCAGTTCCTTCCAGTGGCCGCGTACGGCGGAGGCGACCTCCGCGTGCGGGCGGCCGAGCAGCGTACGGACGACGTCGGTCTGGCCGGCGCTCATCAGCAGGTTGCCGGTGGGCGTCAGCACGACGGCGCCGCCCTCGATGCTGTCGTCGATGCGGACATCGCGCAGGGAGGCGAGCGGGTCGGAGGCCCCGCCCAGGGCGAGCCACAGGACGGTGACGACGCGGCCGTCGCACAGTTCGGACCCGGCGTGCTCGTCGCCCGCGACCAGGACGGAGGCGAGGCCCACGGCGTACTCGGGGACGCGGTTGCCGCCCCAGCGGGTGCCGACCGTGACCGTGCCGGGCACGGTGGACGGGTCGTAGGAGGGGTCGTTGTCCAGGCCGTAGCGCGCCTCGACGCGCTGGCGCACGGTCAGCGGGCGGGTGGCGGCCGTGCCGCCGGCGAGGGCGCGGACGCGGTCGGTGGTCCTCGCCCAGGCGTCGGCGCGGCCGGTCCACTCGGGCAGCGCGCAGTACGTGGTGGCGCCGCGCGCCGTGCAGCGCTCGACGGCCTCCGGGTGCGCGGACACCTCGGCGCGGGCCGCCCGGAGCGCGGCGGAGGGCCCCTGGGACTGGCCGGCGACGCCGGTGGCGGTCGCGACGAGCGCGAGCACGGTGAGCGCCGCGACGCCGGTGGAGCGCCCGCCCGAACGCAGCAGGGCGGCGCCCAGCAGCAGGACCGCGAGACCCGCCAGATAGAGGGCGTGCCAGGCGGCCGGGCGGCCCACCAGGTCGGAGGGGAACGGGTCGGCGCCGCTCTCGGTGACGACCGGGGACAGCCAGCGCTTCCAGTGCGCGCCGCCCGTCGCCGTGGTGAGGAACAGACCGGCCAGCAGGACACCGACGACGACGAGCGGCGCGGCGTGCACCGAGGGGACCAGCCGGGCCAGCAGCACGCCCGCGACCCCGCCGAGCAGGGTCACCAGCGGCGCCACCGCCAGCTCGGCGAGCGAGCCGTGGCCGACCGCGCCCGGCTCCAGCGCGTCCGAGGTGAAACGGGCGGCGACGACGAGGGCGGTGAGCAGCGCGAACGGCACGACGGACAGGGCGTGGGCGAGGGTGCGCCGCCACGGTTCCATGACCAGCACGTCGAACTGCTCGTCGGTGCCCCGGCGGCGGGAGCGCAGCACGGCCCGGTCGGCGCAGACGAACAGGGCGAGGCCGAGCAGCAGTCCGCCGCTCTGGGTGGCCCGGTCGGCGTCCTGGAGGGCGGGGTGGTCGGCCATGCCCTCCCGGCCGGTCAGTTCGTGCCAGCCGGTGTGGCCGGAGTAGATCTGCCAGGCGGTCGCGGCGACGTACACCGCGAAGAAGACCAGCACCACGGGGTGCCGGGCCAGTTCGCGGGTCTCGGCGCGGGCCAGGGCGAGGACGGCGCGTGCGCGCGGGCCGTGCGGGCCGCCGTCGGCGGCGGCCGCGGCCGGGGGCGCCGGGCGGGCGGTGGCTGTCGTCATCAGGCCGCCGCCTTGCTGCCGGAGTCGTCGAGGGCCAGCAGGTAGCCGTCCTCCAGGGTGGGTTCGAGCAGGCGGGCGCCCTCGGGCGGATCGCCGACGTTGCGGAAGTCGCCGGTGCCGGTGCGCCAGCCGGCGCGGGCGGCCGGGTCGCGCTCGGTGCCGCTCCACACCCGGCCCGCGGCCTGCGCGGTCAGTTCGGCGGGGGTGCCCTCGAAGCGGATCCGGCCGCCGGCCATGACGATCACGTGGTTGCAGAGCATCGCGACGTCCTCGGTCTGGTGGGTGGACAGCAGGACGGTGCGGCCCTCGGCGGTACGGGTGACCAGGTCCCGGAAGCGCATCCGCTGCTCGGGGTCGAGGCCGACGGTGGGTTCGTCCAGCACCAGGAAGCGGGGGGCGCCGACGAGCGCGGCGACGAGGGCCACGCGCTGGCGCATGCCGCCGGAGAGCTTCTTGATGCGCCGTCCGCGTACGTCGCCGAGCCCGGCCTCCTCCAGGGCGCGGCGCACCTCGCGGTGGCGGGCGCCGCGGTCGGTCAGCTCCTTCAGGATCGCCACGTAGTCGACGAAGGCGAACGCGGTGAAGTCCGGGTGCAGTCCCGGGTTCTGCGGCAGATAGCCGAGCAGGCGGCGCAGAGCAAGGCGGCCGGCCGTGGTGCCCGGGTCGTGGCCGAGCACGGTGAACGCGCCCCGGTCGGCGGGCACGGCCGTGGCCAGCACCCGCAACAGGGTCGTCTTCCCGGCGCCGTTGGGCCCGAGCAGCCCGGTGATGCCCTCCTCCAGCCGCAGCGACACGTCGTCGAGCGCGGCGACGCCGCCGTAGCGGAGGGTGAGCCCGGAGGCGGAGACGGTGACGGTCACGAGGCACTCCCGTGCGGGGGATCGAAGCGGGTGGCGTTCATGGGGGCAAGGGCAGGGGCAGGGTCGGGGACGGGACCCGGGGTGACGGCGGTCGCAGGCCGTGCCGCGTGCCTCATGGCCGGTTCCCGTACGGCAGGTCCCCGTGCGGGGGGCGGGCCGCGGCCACGTCGAAGCGGTCGCGCAGCCGGTAGAGGAGGGCAGCGGCGAGGGCGGCGACCGCGGCGGCCGTGCCCTGGCCGGCGGCCGTGAACGGCGGCAGGGGCGCATCCCCGTGCCGGGTCGCCTCCGCCACCAGCAGGAGGGCGGTCCAGGCGCCGCCGGTCAGGGCGGGGGCGAGGACCGGGCCGAGGCGGGGGGTGAGGGCGAGGCCGGTCGAGGTGAGGGCGAGCGCGGGCAGCAGCCAGGCCAGGGCGCGCGGCCCGTAGCCGGGCAGGGCGAGGGTGGCGAGGCCGTTGACGCCGAGCGCGGCGACCAGCACCGCGACCGCACGCGTCAGCACCAGCCGGAACCCGTGCATCGGGGCGACCACGGCCATCTCGTACGCCGGGTCGAACGCGGGCCCGTAGGCGAGGGCGACGCCCGCCAGCGGGAGGAGCGGGGCGAGCGCGAGGAACAGGGTGGGCGAGTCCGGGCCGCGCAGGGTGTCGGAGACCGCCGCCGTCATCACTAGGACCGCGGTGACCGCGATCAGCCACGACCGGCGCAGCACCGGAGTGGCGGCCAGCAGCCGCGCGGTGTGACCGGCGACGCCGCAGCGCACCAGCAGCACTTCCAGCGGGCCGGGGCGGGGCGCGTCCAGTTCGGCGTCCAGCCGGGCCCAGCCCTCGTCCAGGGCCACCGGGTCGGCGAGCGCGGCGAGCCGGGCCCGGCACCCGGCGCAGTCGGCGAGGTGGGTGTCGGCGGACCACAGCAGGGGTGCGGTGAGTTCGCCGCGGTCGTAGGCGCGCAGGTCCTCGTCGGCGAGGTGCCAGGTCTTCCGGGGTGTCGTTCCGCCGCTCATGCCAGCGCCTCCCGCAGTTGCTTGCGGGCGCGCAGGGCCCGCGTCTTGACCGTGCCGGGCGGGATGCCGAGCAGGACGGCCGCCTCCCGGGTGGTGAGTCCGTCGACGACCGTGGCCTGGAGTACGGCCCGCAGTTCCGGCGAGAGCCGGATGAGGGCGCCCGCGAGGTCCCCGTGCTCCACGCCCGCGAGGACGCGTTCCTCGGCGGACGCCTCGTCGCGGTGGCGCAGCCGGGTCAGGGCCTGGCGCAGCCTTCCGCGCGCGCCGTCGCCGCGCAGGGCGTCGATCAGCCGGCGCGAGCCGATCCGCCACAGCCAGCCGGCCGCGTCCTGGGCGGCGGCCTCCTCCCGGTAGCGGGCCTTGCCGCGCCACACGGCGAGGAAGGTCTCCTGGACGACGTCGTCGACCATCGCCGGGTCGGCACAGCGTCCGCGCAGCCGGGCGGCCAGCCATGGCGCGTACCGCCGGTACAACTCCTCGAAGGCGCGCCGGTCGCGGTCCGCCGCGATGGCCCGCAGCAGTTCCCCGTCGCTTCTCGTTCCGCTCACATCTCCTCTTCGGACGGACCCCGCGAACCGGTTCACGGCGGGTGCGGGAGGTTTTCGGCCGGCCGACCGGGGGCGGCCCGGCCACGCTTCCCGACGGACCGGCCACGTTCCCCGACGGACCGGCCACGTTCCCCGACGGACCGGCCACGTTCCCCGACGGACCGGCCACGTTCCCCGACGGACCGGCCACGTTCCCCGGCGGACCGTGGGCGGCCCCCGGTGGGGCCCGGCCGCCCACGGCGGGCGCGGGGCGGTACCCGGCGGGCGCGGCCGGTCCGGGGCGGTGCCCGGACAGTCCGGGACGGTCGGTGGCCGGTCCCGTCCCGCCCAGGTTCCCCGACCGGGCGGGGACGGTCTCCGGCGGGGCCGGGCAGGCTCACGGCAGGGCCGGGGCGATGTCCGGCGGGACCCGGCAGGCTCACGGCAGGGCCCGTCAAGGCTTTCCGACCGGTCGGGACGGCCCCAGCGGGGCCGGGCCGGTTCAGGGTCGGCCCCGGGCGGTGCCCGGCAAGTCCGGGCCGGTTCACGGCGCCGCTGGGAGGCCCCCTGGCCGGTGCCGCCGGGCCTGGGCCGGTCCTCGACGTGACCGGGGACGGTCCATGTCAGGTTCGAGACACACCGGGCCGGGCCGGGCCGTGCCGTGCCGTGCCGTGCCGTGCCGGGCCGGGCCGTGCCGTGCCGGGCCGTGCCGTGCCGGGCCGTGCCCCAGCGGTTCCGGGACGCTCCGCGCGGGCCCGGCGCAGGCCCAGCGGATCCCGGGCCGTCCCACAAGCGGGGCCCACGGCAGGGCCGGAGGGCGGCAGGCCCGGAGGAACGGCAGGCGCGGAAGGCAGCAGAGCCGGAGACCAGTGGCCCCGGAGAGGGTCTGACGTCCGGGGTGGACGACGGCCCAGCCGTCACCCCAGCCACCAGCCCTCCCCGGCAGAGGCCCCCCGGCTCCGGCAGGTCCCAGGTCCCAGGTCCCGCCAGACCCTCGGCCGGTCCGGAGCCTTTCCCGGCCGATCGTGGCCGGTCTCGGCCGGTCTCGGCCGGTCCTCGACAGGACCGGGACGGTCCGTTCCAGGTCGTGGCCGGTGCGGGCCGCCCGGACACCGAACCGGACCACAGTTGGTGCGGGACACTCCGCGCGGGCCCAGCGCAGCCCACCCGGATCCGGGGCGGCCCCGGCGGGCCCGGCGCGTCCCGCCCCACCCCGGCAAACGCCACCGCCCCACCCCCGGAGGGCCCCGCCCCCGCAGGCCGCCCCCCGATATCCCGCACGTCATGTCTCCGTAACCGTTGATTCAGACGGGCTTGCGACGCTCGGTCAATGAGACCCGCCGAGCCTGAGCCTGAGCCGCCCCCGGAGGGGACCGCAGCCGTGCTCCCGCCCGCGCCTTCCGACGCGCCTGTCCCCCTCCTCGCGCGGAAGAATGGATTTATGAGCCAGCCAGACGCCCAGGCAGCAGCGCAGCAGGTCCCGCACCCCCAGCCCTCCGTGGGCGCCCTCGCGGCCCACCGCCCGCACACCGTGGCCGCGGCCGTCTCCGATCTGGAACCCGACATCGACGCCGATCTGGACGCCTACGAGGAGCCCGGGGAAGGCGAGGACGGCGAGGAGCGGCTGCCGCAGGGCCGCTTCCTCGACCGGGAGCGCAGCTGGCTCGCCTTCAACGAACGCGTGCTGGAGCTGGCCGAGGACCCGGACACCCCGCTGCTGGAGCGGGCCAACTTCCTCGCGATCTTCGCCAGCAACCTGGACGAGTTCTTCATGGTCCGGGTGGCCGGCCTCAAGCGCCGTATCGCCACCGGGGTGGCCACCCGCTCCGCCTCCGGGCTCCAGCCGCGCGAGGTGCTGGAGATGATCTGGGCCCGCTCGCGCGAGCTCATGGCCCGGCACGCCGCCTGCTACCACGAGGACGTCGCCCCGGCGCTCGCCGAGGAGGGCATCCACCTGGTCCGCTGGAGCGAGCTGACCGAGAAGGAGCAGGCCCGCCTGTTCACACTGTTCCGGCAGCGCATCTTCCCGGTGCTGACCCCGCTGGCCGTGGACCCCGCGCACCCCTTCCCGTACATCTCCGGCCTCTCCCTGAACCTGGCCGTCGTGGTGCGCAACCCGGTCACCGGGCACCGCCACTTCGCCCGCGTCAAGGTGCCGCCGCTGCTCAACCGCTTCCTGGAGAGCTCCCCGGGCCGCTACGTCCCCCTGGAGGACGTGATCGCCGCCCATCTGGAGGAGCTGTTCCCGGGCATGGAGGTCCTGGAGCACCACACCTTCCGCCTCACCCGCAACGAGGACCTGGAGGTGGAGGAGGACGACACCGAGAACCTGCTCCAGGCCCTGGAGAAGGAGCTGATGCGGCGCCGCTTCGGGCCGCCGGTGCGCCTGGAGGTGGAGGAGTCCATCGACCGGGAGGTGCTCGACCTGCTGGTGCGCGAGCTGAAGATCAGCGAGGCCGAGGTCTACCCGCTGCCGGGCCCGCTCGACCTCACCGGCCTGTTCCGCATCCACAGCCTGGACCGGCCCGAGCTGAAGTACCCCAAGTTCGTCGCCGGGACCCACCGCGACCTCGCCGAGGTCGAGTCGTCCACGCCGCCGGACATCTTCGCCGCGCTGCGCAGCCGCGACGTGCTGCTGCACCACCCCTACGACTCGTTCTCCACGTCCGTGCAGGCGTTCCTGGAGCAGGCCGCCGCCGACCCGGACGTGCTGGCCATCAAGCAGACCCTGTACCGGACCTCGGGCGACTCCCCCATAGTCGACGCGCTCATCGACGCCGCCGAGTCCGGCAAGCAGGTCCTCGTGCTGGTCGAGATCAAGGCCCGCTTCGACGAGCACGCCAACATCAAGTGGGCGCGCAAGCTGGAGGAGGCCGGCTGCCATGTCGTCTACGGGCTCGTCGGCCTGAAGACGCACTGCAAGCTGTCCCTGGTGGTCCGCCAGGAGGGCGACGACACGCTGCGCCGCTACAGCCACGTCGGCACCGGCAACTACCACCCCAAGACCGCCCGCCTGTACGAGGACCTCGGGCTGCTCACCGCCGACCCGCAGGTCGGCGCGGACCTCTCCGACCTGTTCAACCGGCTCTCGGGCTACTCCCGCCGCGAGACCTACCGCCGGCTGCTGGTCGCCCCCAAGTCCCTGCGCGACGGCCTGATCTCCCGCATCAACAAGGAGATACAGCACCACCGGGCGGGCCGCCCGGCCTTCATCCGCATCAAGGTCAACTCGATGGTCGACGAGGCCGTCGTGGACGCGCTGTACGGCGCCTCCCAGGCGGGTGTGCCCGTCGACGTGTGGGTGCGCGGCATCTGCGCCCTGCGCCCCGGCGTGCCGGGCCTGTCGGAGAACATCCGCGTCCGCTCGATCCTCGGCCGCTTCCTGGAGCACTCCCGGGTCTTCGCGTTCGGCGGGGGCGGCGAGCCCGAGGTGTGGATCGGCAGCGCCGACATGATGCACCGCAACCTCGACCGCCGTATCGAAGCGCTGGTCCGGGTCACCGACCCGGGGCACCGGGCGGCCCTGAACCGGCTGCTGGAGACCGGCATGGCCGACACCACGTCCTCCTGGCACCTCGGCCCGGACGGCGACTGGACCCGGCACGCGAATGACGCGGACGGCCAGCCCCTGCGCAACATCCAGGAGACGCTCATAGACGCCCGGAGGCGCCGGCGTGGCACAGCAACACCTTGACCCGACGGAGAACCCCACCGCCGCCGGGCCGCCGGGCGGACCCGCCGGGCCGGGCGGCGGCACGGGCGCGGACGCCCTCGCGGCCTATCTGCGGGCCCAGGCCACGGAGTTCCTGAGGGCGCTGCGCCTGCACCGCGAGGCGGGGCCCGCGGCGGGCGCCGGCGAGGAGGCCGCCGAAGCGGCGCGCGCCCTGCGCCGCTCGGCCCGCCGTATCAGCGGCAGCCTGCACACCTTCCGCGGCGCCCTGGACGAGACCTGGGCGGAGGAGCTGCGTCCCGAACTGGCCTGGCTGTCGGGCACCCTGGCCCGCGAGCACGCCTGCCAGGCCCGGCTGGACCGGCTGCTGGCCGCGCTGCACCGGCTCTCCGGTCCGGCCGGACCGGCCGGCTTCCCCGCCGCGGCCGCGGGCGGCGGGCGGGCCGACCTGGCCGCGGCCGGCCGGAGCGCCGCCGTGCCGGGCAGCCGCACCGCCCCCGCCGCCCCGGCGGCCTCCGGCGCCGTGGGGCTCCAGGCGGCGCCCGCGGCGGACCGCGGCAGCCTCACGGTGGGCGCCGCCAAGGCGGGCGCGCTGCTGGACCGCCAGCTCACGCTGGCCCGCACCCGCGCCCACTCCACCGCGCTCCAGGCGCTGGGCTCCAGCCGCTTCCACGCCGTCGCCGACAAGGTCGCCGTCCTCGCCAGCGACGTGCCCCTCACCCCCGCCGCGCACACCACGGACCTGCGTGCCCTGGCCGCGGCCGCCGAGGAGCGCCTGTCCGACGCGGTCGCCGCTCTGCCGCTGGTCACCGCGGGCAGCCCCTACAACGCGGAGGCACTGATCCACGGCCTGTCCCCGGACCCGGCCCCGCACCCGCAGGACGCCCCCTGGCACCAGGTGCGCCTGCTGCTGCGGCTGCACCGCTACGCCCAGGAGGCCCTGCGCGGCGGGCTCCCGGCCGACGGGCGGGACAGCCCGGACGGCACGGACAGTCCGGACGCCCCCGACGCCCCGGATCCGGGCGCGGACGGTGCCGGTGCGCGGCTGCCGGCCGCCGGCCGGGCCCTGGACCGGCACCGCGACGCCTCGGAGGCCGCCGCCGCGGCGGCCTCGGCGGCCCGCACCCCGCGCATCGCCCCGGCGACGGCGTACGCGCTCGGAGTGCTCCACGCCGACCAGCGGCACGAGGTGGAGGCGGCCCGGTTCGTCTTCCAGCAGTCCTGGCCGGTCCGGGCCGTGGGCGCGGGCTGAGGGCGGAGGACCGGGTGGCATCCGCGAAGGACACCGTGGTGGCGGCGGCCGGCTGTGTGCTGTGGCGCCGCTCGCCGGTGGACGGCACGCTCGAACTCTGCGTGATCCACCGGCCGAAGTACGACGACTGGTCCTGGCCCAAGGGCAAGCTGAAGCGCGGCGAGGACCCGCTCGCGGGGGCGCTGCGCGAGGTCCTGGAGGAGACCGGGCACCCCGCCGTGCCCGGCCCGGAGCTGAGCACGGTGGCCTATCTGGCCGACGGGCGCCCCAAGCGGGTGCGCTACTGGGCCGCCGAGGCCGGGCCCGGCCGCTTCGTGCCGGGCCGGGAGGTGGACCGGCTGCGCTGGCTCGCTCCGGCCGCCGCCCGCGACCGGCTCACCCGGGCCCGCGACCGCGAGCTGGTCGGCGAGCTGCTGCGCACGCTGGAGGGGAGCGCCCCGCGGCCGCCCACCACGTGACCCGCGGCCGCCCACCACCCGCCGCCCGCCGTGTGCGCCTCAGCCGCCCGCCGCGTGCGCCTCCGCGTCCGTGCGGGCCAGGCTGCGCGCCCTGCGGGCGGGCCCGCGCCAGCCGCAGTCGCACCGGGCCAGACAGAAACGGCCCTGTTCGACGGTGGTCGTGCGGTGTTCCCGCTGCCCTGCTTCGTCCTGCGCCACGGCACCCACGCTACCCATCCCGGGTGAACGCCCGGTGCCGCCTTGCCGCCGTCCGCCCCCGCGCGTGACGGGGCTCCCTACCCGTCGTTAACCGAACGACAGGGGCCCGGTACGGACGCGGCAGCTGGGGGTAGGCAGGCGATGACCAAGCGGCGGCAGGCGAGCGGGGCGGTGGTGCTCGCGGCGGGGCTGCTGCTCTGCGCGGGCGCCTCGGGATGCTCCGGCAGGGGCATGGCGGCCGAGGAGGCGCGGGCCGCCGACGATCCGGTGCACACCCTGCGCCAGGCCCCCGACGCGCTGCTGCGGGCGGGCAGCTCCCAGGCGCGTACGTCGATGGAGATGGCCGCCGGCGGCACCCGGGTGACGATCCGTGGCGAGGGCGCCTACGACTTCCGCACCCAGCACGGACAGCTGACGGTGATCCTGCCGCAGGACCCGGCCGGGGCCAGCGGGCACCCGCCGATCGTCGAACTGCTCGCGCCGGGCGCGCTGTACATGAAGAACCGGGGCGCGGGTGTGCCCGCCGACAAGTGGGTGCGGGTGGCGACGGCCACGCTCTCCGACGGCAATCTGGTCACCGGCGGCGCCACCGACCCGTTCGCCGCCGCCGAGGTGCTGCGCGGGACGCGGACGGCGCGGTACGTGGGCCGGACCCAGGTCGCGGGGGTGGCGGTACGGCACTTCCGGGGCACCGCCGATCTCGTCCTGGCGGCGGACGGCGCCTCGGCGGACGGCCGGGGCGCGCTGCGGGCGGCGGCGAAAGGGTTCGCCACGGCCGAGGTGCCGTTCGACGCCTATCTCGACGACCAGGGCCGCGTGCGCAAGCTCCGGCAGAGCTACGCATTTGTGAACGCCCGCCGGAAGGGCACGGTGGAGGTGTTCTCCACCACACTGCTGTACGCCTTCGGGACGAAGGTGACCGTCACCCTGCCGCGCGAGAAGGACATCTTCACCGGTCGGGTGGCCGAGGAGTGACCCGTGCGCCGGGGGCGCACCCGGCGCACGGCCGGAATCGACCGGTGGACTAGCCCGTCCGTGCCATGCGCGGGGTGTGCGCCGCTCCCTACTCTGGGTCTGCGGTCGCCGCGCCCGGTGACGCAGGGAAGAGGTGATGCGCGTGGCCCCGGTCGGCGGTACGGCGGTCCAGGACCACGTGGCCCTCGCCGAGATCGAACTGTGCGGCGAGCTGATCATCGCCGCCTCGGCCGCCCGGGAGCGGCTGAGCCTGGAGTACATCGACGAGGTGCTGCGGGTGACGGAGGAGCGCCGCGGTCCCGCGGGCCGGTGATCCGCGCCGGGGCGTGAGCCCCCGCGCGCGGCCGGGCGCTCGCCGCCCGTGTGCGCGGCGGGCGGGGCTCAGGTGCGCAGCAGCCGGCCGATGGCCTTGGTGGCCTCCTCGACCTTGGCGTCGATCTCCGCGCCGCCCTTGACGGCCGCGTCGGCGACGCAGTGCCGCAGGTGCTCCTCCAGCAGTTGCAGGGCGAAGGACTGGAGGGCCTTGGTGGAGGCGGACACCTGGGTGAGTATGTCGATGCAGTACGTGTCCTCGTCGACCATCCGCTGGAGCCCGCGGATCTGGCCCTCGATCCGGCGCAGCCGTTTGAGATGCTCGCCCTTCTGTTTGTGGTAGCCGTACGTGGCGTGGTCGTGGCCCTCGGTCTCGCACGGCGCGGTGGGCTCCGCTCCGGTGGCCCCCAGGGGCGCCGTGGCGCCCGCCTCGGTGGTCGTCATCGCGTCCTCCCGCTCGGAACGGAAAACAAACGGAAAACCGGAGAGTATGCCCCGGGTACACCCCGGGCACGCCTCGGGCATACCCCTACCGGGTATATTCTAACGAATTTTTCCGGGTAAAGGGCCCTTCGCCCGCCCCCGTGCCGACCACTGTGCCTGATGGGCGACACTGGGGGACGGCCCCTTAGCCGTGGCCGGATGATGCGCTTAGCATCACCCTGACCGAAACCGAAGCACCCCGAGGACCCCACGTGCGCTTTCGTCTGACCCCCAGGGAGACGAGCTTCTACGACATGTTCGCCGCGTCCGCGGACAACATCGTCACGGGCTCCAAGCTCCTGATGGAACTGCTCGGGGCGGACGCATCCGCCCGAGCCGAGATCGCAGAGCGTATGCGGGCCGCCGAACACGCCGGTGACGACGCTACGCACGCGATCTTCCACCAGCTGAACTCCTCGTTCATCACGCCCTTCGACCGCGAGGACATCTACTCCCTCGCGTCGTCCCTGGACGACATCATGGACTTCATGGAGGAGGCCGTCGACCTGGTCGTCCTCTACAACGTCGAGGAGCTGCCCAAGGGCGTCGAGCAGCAGATCGAGGTCCTGGCGCGGGCCGCGGAGCTGACCGCCGAGGCCATGCCGCACCTGCGGACCATGGACAACCTCACCGAGTACTGGATCGAGGTGAACCGCCTGGAGAACCAGGCGGACCAGATCCACCGCAAGCTGCTCGCCCACCTGTTCAACGGCAAGTACGACGCGATCGAGGTGCTGAAGCTCAAGCAGATCGTGGACGTGCTGGAAGAGGCGGCCGACGCCTTCGAACACGTGGCGAACACGGTGGAGACCATCGCGGTCAAGGAGTCCTGAGGCGTCCATGGACACCTTCGCTCTGGTTCTGACCATCCTGGTCGCGCTCGGTTTCGCGTACACCAACGGCTTCCACGACTCCGCCAACGCCATCGCCACCTCCGTCTCCACCCGCGCGCTCACCCCGCGCGCCGCGCTGGCGATGGCCGCGGTGATGAACCTCGCCGGTGCCTTTTTGGGCAGCGGCATCGCCAAGACGGTCAGCGAGGGACTGATCGACACGCCCACCGGCAGCAAGGGGATGGGGATCCTCTTCTCGGCCCTGCTGGGCGCCATCGTCTGGAACCTGACCACCTGGTACTTCGGCCTGCCCTCGTCCTCCTCGCACGCGCTGTTCGGCGGCCTGGTCGGCGCCGCGCTCGCGGGCGGTACGACCGTGTACTGGTCCGGGGTGGTGGACAAGGTCGTCACCCCGATGTTCCTGTCGCCGGTGGTCGGCCTGATCGTCGGCTATCTGGTCATGACGGCCATCATGTGGATCTTCCGCCGGACCAACCCGCACAAGGCCAAGCGGGGCTTCCGCATAGCGCAGACGGTGTCGGCGGCCGGCATGGCGCTCGGCCACGGCCTCCAGGACGCGCAGAAGACCATGGGCGTCGTCGTGATGGCGCTGGTCATCGGCGGCGTCGAGACCTACGGCGACCCGATCCCGGTGTGGGTGAAGCTGGTCTCCGCGCTGATGCTGTCGCTGGGCACCTACGCGGGCGGCTGGCGCATCATGCGCACCCTGGGCCGCAAGATCATCGAGCTGGACCCGCCGCAGGGCTTCGCCGCCGAGGCGACCGGCGCCTCGATCATGTTCGGCACGGCCTTCCTCTTCAAGGCCCCGATCTCCACCACCCATGTGATCACCTCGGCGATCATGGGCGTGGGCGCCACCAAGCGGGTCAACGCGGTCCGCTGGGGCGTGGCCAAGAACATCGTCCTCGGCTGGTTCATCACCATGCCGGCCGCGGCCATTGTCTCGGCCGTCGCGTTCTGGCTGATCGACCTCGCGTTCCTGTAGGACCGGCCACCGCGCCGCAGGCACGCACAGGGCCCGCCCCCGGAGACCGGGGGCGGGCCCTTTCGCGTCCTCGCGGTGGCACCGCCATGCAGCACCGCGAGGGGTTCGGGGGATCAGCCGAAGCGGCCGGAGATGTAGTCCTCCGTGGCCTGCACCGACGGGTTGGAGAAGATCCGCTCGGTGTCGTCGATCTCGATCAGCCGGCCCGGCTGGCCCACGCCCGCCAGGTTGAAGAACGCCGTACGGTCCGAGACACGGGCCGCCTGCTGCATGTTGTGCGTCACGATGACGATCGTGAAGCGCTCCTTCAGCTCGCCGATCAGGTCCTCGATGGCGAGCGTGGAGATCGGGTCGAGCGCCGAGCAGGGCTCGTCCATCAGCAGCACCTTCGGCTCGACCGCGATGGCGCGGGCGATGCACAGCCGCTGCTGCTGACCGCCGGACAGGCCCGAGCCCGGCTTGTTCAGCCGGTCCTTGACCTCGTTCCAGAGGTTGGCGCCCTTGAGCGACTTCTCGACGATGTCGCCCAGCTCGCTCTTCTTGTGGCCGCCGTTCAGCCGCAGCCCGGCCGCCACGTTGTCGAAGATCGACATGGTGGGGAACGGGTTCGGCCGCTGGAAGACCATGCCGACCTCGCGGCGGACCGAGACCGGGTCTATCCCGGTGCCGTACAGGTCCTCGGAGTCCAGCATCACCTTGCCCTCGACCCGGCCGCCGGGGGTGACCTCGTGCATCCGGTTGAGGGTCCGCAGGAACGTCGACTTGCCGCAGCCGGACGGCCCGATGAACGCCGTCACCGAACGCGGCTCGACCGTCATCGAGATGTCCTCGATCGCCTTGTGGGAGCCGTAGTAGGCGGTGAGCCCGCTCACGTCGATTCGCTTGGCCATGACTACTTCTTCACTTCCGTCTCAGTCGCCGAGGGGGTCGCTTGGCGACCGGCCACGCGGCGGTAGCCGCACAGGGTTAACGAGGGGCCTTCCAGCGGGCGATGCCGCGGGCCGCCAGGTTGAGGATCATCACCGCGGCGATCAGGGTGAGCGAGGCCGCCCACGCCCGGTCGTACGCCGCACCGGAGCCCGCGCTGTTCGCGTACTGCTGGTAGATGTACAGCGGCAGCGAGGCCTGCGCCCCTTCGAAGGGATTGGTGTTGATGAAGGGGTTGCCGAACACCAGCAGCAGCACGGGGGCGGTCTCGCCGGCGATACGGGCGATGGCCAGCACGATGCCGGTGGTGATACCGCCGATCGAGGTCGGCAGGACCACCTTGAGGATCGTCCGCCACTTGGGCACGCCCAGGGCGAGCGCGGCCTCGCGCAGCTCGTTCGGTACGAGCTTGAGCATCTCCTCGGTGGAGCGGACCACGACCGGCATCATCAGGATGGCCAGGGCCAGCGAACCGGCGAAGCCGAACGGCTCCATGTCGAAGATCAGCATCAGGCTGAGGATGAACAGGCCCGCGACGATGGACGGGATGCCCGTCATGACGTCGACGAAGAAGGTCACCGCGCGGGCGAGGTTGCCCCGCCCGTACTCCACCAGGTAGATCGCGGTGAGCACACCGATCGGGGCGCCGATCGCGGTGGCGAGGCCGACCTGTTCGAGGCTGCCGATGATCGCGTGGTAGATGCCGCCGCCCGGCTCGGTGTCGGCGACGACGCCCATGGAGTGCGACAGGAAGTAGAAGTCCAGGACCTTCACCCCGCGCCGCACCGTCGTCCACACCAGGGAGATCAGCGGCACCAGGGCGATCAGGAAGGAGACCCAAACCAGGCTGGTGACGACCCGGTCCTTGGCCTGGCGGCGGCCCTCGACGCGGGCGGTGATGCCGTAGGTGCCCAGGATGAACAGCAGGGCGGCGATCAGCCCCCACTGGATACGGCTGTGCAGGTCGCCGACGACGCCGATGACGACGGCCACGACGACGGATCCGGCGGCGGTCGCCCACGGGGTCCACTGGGGCAGGCGGGCGCCGCGCAGGCTGCTCGGACGCCGGTCGGCGGTGGTCGCGGTGCTCATGCGTTGGCCCCCGAGTACTCCTTGCGGCGGGCGATGATCAGCCGGGCCGCGCCGTTGACCAGCAGGGTGATGACGAACAGGACCAGACCGGAGGCGATCAGCGCGTCCCGGCCGAACTCGGTCGCCTCGCTGAACTTGCTGGCGATGTTCTGGGCGAAGGTGCCGCCGCCCGGGTCGAGCAGGCTGGCCTTGATGTCGAAGGTCGGGGAGAGCACGGTGGCGACGGCGATCGTCTCGCCGAGCGCGCGGCCGAGGCCGAGCATCGAGGCGGAGATCACGCCCGAGCGGCCGAAGGGCAGCACCGCCATGCGGATGACCTCCCAGCGGGTGGCACCGAGGGCCAGCGCGGCCTCCTCGTGCATCCGCGGCGCCTGCCGGAACACCTCACGGCTGACGTTGGTCACGATCGGCAGGATCATGATGGCGAGCAGGATGCCCACGGTGAGCATCGACCGGGGGGCGCCGCCCTCCCAGGAGAAGATGCCGGTCCAGCCCAGATAGTCGTTCAGCCAGCTGAAGAGGCCGTCCAGGTGCGGCACCAGGATCAGGGCGCCCCACAGCCCGTACACGATGGACGGCACGGCGGCGAGCAGGTCGATCACGTACGAGATCGGACCGCTCAGCCGGCGCGGGGCGTAGTGGGTGAGGAAGAGCGCGATGGCGACCGCGACCGGGACCGCGACGACCATGGCGACCACCGAGGACACCACGGTGCCGAAGGCCAGCACGGCGATGCCGAAGACCGGCGGCTGCACACCGGTGTTCCACTCGAAGGTGGTCAGGAAGTTGCCGTCGTCCTTGCTGATGGCCAGGCACGCGCGGTAGGTCAGGAAGGCCGCGATGGCGGCCATGATCACGAGCAGCAGGATGCCTGAGCCGCGGGAGAGACCGAGGAAGATCCGGTCTCCGGGGCGGGTGACGCCGCGGCCGGTGCGCTTGTGCTCGGCCGGGCCGGGGCCGGGCGGGAGGGGGGGTGCGTCAGCTTCTGTCTTCTGTGTCGATATGTCCATCGGGTTCTCCGGTCTGCGGAGCCGTGCGCGGGGCGCGGCTCCTGGCGGCGGTGCACCGGACGGTGCGGTCCGGCCCCGGTGCGGGGGCCGGACCGCACGCGGATCAGCTCAGGCCCTCGATGGTGGTGCGGACCTTGCCGATGATGGCGTCGGGGATCGGCGCGTAGTCGTTGGCGGTGAGGATCTTCTGGCCGTCCTCACTGGCGATGTAGCGCAGGAACGCCTTGGTGGCGGGCAGCGTGTCGGACTTGTTGCCCTTGTCGCAGACGATCTCGTAGGTGACCAGGACCATCGGGTACGCGCCCTCGGCCTTGGTGTTGTAGTTCAGCTTGAGCGCCAGGTCGCTGCCGGTGCCGACGACCTGCGCGTCCGCGATGGCCTTGCTGGCGTTCTCGACGGTGGCCTTGACCGGGGCGGCGGCACCGGTGTTGATGGCGACCGTGCTCAGACCCTTGGCGAAGGACAGCTCGAAGTAGCCGATCGCGCCGTCGGTCTGCTTGACCTGCTGCGCCACACCGGAGGACTGCGGAGCGGCCTGGCCGTCCTTCGCCTGCCAGGCCTTGCCGCCCGAGTACTTCCAGTCGTTCGGCGCGGCGGCCTTGAGGTACTTGGTGAAGTTGTCCGTGGTGCCGGACTCGTCCGAGCGGTGGAACGCCTGGATCTTCAGGCTGGGCAGCTTCGCCTTCGGGTTGAGCTGCTTGATCTCCGGGGCGTCCCAGGTCTTGATCTTGCCGTCGAAGATCTTGGCCAGGGTCGGCGCGTCCAGGACCAGGTCGTCGACGCCGGAGACGTTGTAACCGACGGCGATCGGGCCGCCCACCATCGGCAGGTCGATGCCCTGACCGCCGGTGCAGACCTTCTTCGAGGCCTCGATCTCCTCGGGCTTCAGCGCGGAGTCGGAGCCCGCGAAGGCGACCTGGCCCTGGCCGAACGCGGTGACACCGGCGCCGGAGCCGCCGCCCTTGTAGTTGATCTGCGTGCCGCAGGCCTGGCTGAACTGCTTGACCCAGGCGTCGATCGCGTTCTTCTGCGCGGAAGAGCCGTCAGCCCGCAGCTGCCCCTTCGCGCCGTCGCACTTGACGGAGCTGTTCGAGGCGGCGGTGCTGCCGCTGCCGGAGGCGTCGCTCTTACCGCCGGTGTCGTCCGAACCGCACGCCGTGAGGGCCAGGGCGCCGGAGACGGCGAGGACGCCGAGAGCGAGTGCCCGCCGGTTCTTGCGCTGAAGCTTCACTTGAGGGAGTTCCTTCCAGGAGCCGCCGTCCTGATCGGCGGCGTGCGAAGAATGACTGGCACCGATGCGCCGAGATGCGCGCATCAGCACCGGGTAAGGCCGAAATTAGGCAGAACAGATGAAGCGGCCGATGGCCGGAAGTGAACGCGGGGTGAACCCCTGCCGTCGGTGCGGTGAGGTCACGGAACGCTCACGGGGAGAACACGCGTAGATCCCGATGGGGTCTCTCCGGGGGCACGGGCTGCCCCGAAGGGGTCCCTCCCGGGGGTGCGGAGGGACGGGGAGACAAAGGGACGGGGAGACGAAGGGACTGGGGGGCGGGAGACGTCCGAGTAGAGGGACGGCAGGCGGCAGGCGGCAGGCGGCAGGCGGCAGGCGGCGAACGACGGAGCAGCGCGGTGGCGCGGCGGCGCGGGGCGGCAGGGGATGGACCACAAGGGCATCCGCCCGAGAGGCGCCTGAGCGTCCGCGTCCCCGCCGCGCTCACCGACAGGCGATGACCAGCGGGCAATGCCCGGCGGGCGTTCACCGGCAGGCGATGGCCGACGCGCGGCGGGGCGGGGCGGGGCCGCCGGTCCGCACGCCGGTCCGCACGCCGGTCCTCGCCGAGCCCACGGGCCAGCAGGGCAGCAGGGCAGCCGGGCAGCCGGGCAGCCGGGCAGCAGGACGACGGCCGGGCAGCCGCCCGCGAGACCGCCGGAGCGTGGCCGACGGCCCGGCGGTCGGCAGGCCGCGAGCCGCGGGCCGGGACGCACCACCGGCCGCGGTGGCGGCGGCGGTGACGGTCCGGCCGGCGACGGTCCGGCCGGTGGCGGGCCGTCCCCACACCGGCCACCGGCTGAACACACCCCGCGCGCCCCCGCGCCCCCGCGGGCTCCTGTGCCCGCCCCCACGAGGGAACCCTCCGGCCCCTCGCGCTCGTCTCGGTTCCGGGGGGCTGACGAGAGGCGCGGAGCATGGAACGACGTGGGTTCATGGCGGGCGGCGCGGCGGTGGTCGCGGCATTCGCCACGGCCTCGTGCAGCGGCGGCGGTGGCGACGGAGCGGCGCCCCGGGCACCCGGCGGCACCGGCACCGGGCGGGGCACGGCGACCCCGGCCCCCGCGACCGGCACCCGGACGCCCGGCACCCCCGCCCCCGCCGACTGGTCCGCGCTCGCCCGGTCCCTCGACGGCACCCTGGTCCGCCCCGGCGACACCGGCTGGACCACGGCACACCGGCTCTACAACACCCGCTTCGACAGCCTGCGGCCCGCCGCCGTCGCCTACGTGGCGCACCCCGACGACATCCGTACGGCCCTCTCCTACGCCCGCGCCCACCGCCTGCGCGTGGCGATCCGCAACGGCGGCCACTCCTACGCGGGCTGGTCCTCCGGCGACGGCCGCCTGATCGTCGACGTGTCGCAGCTCGCCGCGGTCCGGGCGAGCGGCACCTCGGCGGTGGTCGGCGCCGGCGCCAAACTCATCGACGTCTACCGGGCACTCGCCGCGAAGGGCGTGACCATACCGGCCGGCTCCTGCCCGACCGTGGGCGTCTCCGGCCTGGTCCTGGGCGGCGGCCACGGCGTCGTCTCCCGCGCCTACGGCCTGACCTGCGACAGCCTGACCCAGGCCACCCTGATCACGGCCGACGGCCGGCAGCTCACCGCGGACGCCACCGAGAACCCGGACCTGTTCTGGGCGCTGCGCGGCGCGGGCAACGGCAACTTCGGCGTCGTCACCGAGCTGCGCTTCCGCACCCACCCCGCGCCCCAGGCGGTCTCCGCCTATCTGAGCTGGCCGTGGGCGCGGGCGGCCGACGTGGTGCGGGCCTGGCAGGAGTGGGGCCCGGACCAGCCGGACGAGATCTGGTCCTCGCTGCACCTGGAGAACACCCCGGGCGGCGCCCCGAAGGTGTCCGTGGCCGCCTTCTCACTGGGCACCTACGGCGAGTTGCAGAACGCGGTGGACCGGCTGGCCGACCGCTGCGGCGCGGCGTCGGCCGTCTCGCTCAACCGCCACTCCTACGAGGGCGCCATGGAGTCCTACGCGGGCTGCTCGTCCTTCGCCGCCGAACCGCAGTGCCATCTGCCCGGCGCCGTCCCGGGCCGCTCCCCGCAGGGCGCGCTCGGCCGCGAGACCTACGCGGCCCGCTCGGACTTCTTCGACCGCTCGCTCTCCCCGGCCGCCGTCCAGACCCTGCTGGCCCAGGTGGAGGCGGTCACCGGCGGCCCCGGCAGCGTCGCGTTCACCGCGCTCGGCGGCGCCGTCAACCGGGTCTCCCCCACCGCGACCGCCTTCGTGCACCGGCGTTCCCGCATGCTCGCCCAGTACATCGCCTCCTGGACCCCCGGGACCCCGGGCACGGCGGCCCGGTCATGGCTCACCGCCGCACACGGCGCGATGCGCCCCCACGCCTCGGGAGCCGCGTACCAGAACTACACCGACCCGTCCCTGACCGACTGGCGCACGGCCTACTACGGCGACGCGGCGGACCGCCTGGTGAAGGTGAAGCAGCAGTACGACCCGGACCGCTTCTTCTCGTCCCCGCAGAGCCTGTAGCGGTGGCGACGGCCACCTGTCCGGACGCGGCCGCGTCCGGACACGTCCTACGCCGCGAGGTCCCGCTCCTGCGCCGAGGCGTGCTCCTCGCCGCGCGCCCCGGGCAGCACCGGGTTCACCCCGGTGTCCCGGCGCCCGCGCACCAGCCAGCCGCCCCAGCGCGTCCCCTCGACCGCCCGCAGCACCGGAGTGAGCAGCGCCGTCGCGACCGGGGACAGCAGCAGCGCGACCGCCGTGCCGAGCGCGAACCCGCCGACCACGTCGGTCGGGTAGTGCACGCCCATGTACACCCGGCAGAACCCCTCCAGCAGCGCGAGCCCGATCCCGGCCAGACCGAACCGCCGGTCGGCCACGAACAGCGCGGCGCCCATCGCCATGGTGAGCGTCGCGTGGTCGCTCACGAAGGAGAAGTCGGTCTTGCCCGGCACGAGCACATCGAGGCCCTGGTGGTCCAGGAAGGGCCGGCGCCGCTCCACGAAGCCCCGGATCGGCACGTTCACCAGGACCGCGAGGCCGGCCGCGAGCGGTGCCCACACCAGCGCGGCCACGGTCGGGGCGGCGTCCGGCCCGCCCCGCCGCCGCACCGACCACCAGCACCAGACCACCAGCAGCACCATGGCCAGCAGCAGCCCGTACTCCCCGACGAACTCCATGGTCCGGTCGAACCAGCGCGGTGCGTCCTTGGCGAGGCCGTTGATGTCGTAGAGCAGGTCGACGTCGGGGTTCGACCCGGATTCGGCGAGTCCAGCCATCGTGCTGCGGCCCCTTCGTCGTGTCCCTCCGGCCGCACCCTGCGTGCGCCGCTCCTGCCACCCCCGTGGTCGTAGGTCCGTCTCCGCCGCCGGCGCGCGTGGGTGACGCGCGCTCCGTCAGACATCCGCCGGGCTACGTCAACAGGAACGCACGACCCCGTTTCATACGTTCCACACTCCACCGAAAGATCACGCAGACGTTACCGAAGAGAGACTCATCTCCGCAGCTCAGGGGGCAGGTTCACGCTGGGTTCACGCCGTGACGGGGAGTGCTTTCGCGCCATCTTCGGTGACCCGGGTGGCGCCGAAGTAGTCGGGGGTGTCGATCGGGTCGAAGCGGATCACGGCACCGGTCCGCGGCGCGTCGATCATGTAGCCGCCGCCGACGTAGATGCCCACGTGCCGGATGGCCCGCGAGTTGGTCAGATCGTCGGAGAAGAAGACCAGATCGCCCGGGAGCAGTTCCTCCCGCGTCGGGTGCGGCCCGGCGTTGTACTGGTCGTTGGCGACACGCGGCAGCGTGATCCCCACGCTGTGGTACGCGGCCTGCGTCAGCCCCGAGCAGTCGAACCGCCCGCCCTGCGCCGCGGTCCCCTCGCCGCCCCACAGATACGGCGTGCCCAGCTTGCTCTGCGCGTAGGAGATGGCTCCCGCCGCCTGCTCGGAGGGATCGATTCGCGCCACCGGCGCCGCGAAGCTCTGCGCCAGCGTCGTGATCGTCTTCACATAGTTCTGCGTCTCGGAGTACGGCGGCACGCCCCCGTACCTGATGACCGCGTCCGCGCCCGCGTTGTAGGCGGCGAGCATGTTGTGCGTGGCGTCACCGGGCACGCTCTTCACATATCCGGCGAGTTCACAGTCGTAGGACGCGGCCGAGGGGATCGCGTCGTCCGGGTCCCAGACGTCCCGCTTGCCGTCGCCGTCGCCGTCCACGCCGTGGGTGGCCCAGGTGCCGGGGATGAACTGCGCTATGCCCTCGGCCGCCGCCGGGCTCCGGGCGTTCGGGTTGAAGCCGCTCTCCTGGTACAACTGGGCGGCCAGCAGCGCGGGGTTGATCGCGGGACAGAGGTTGCCCCACTTCTGCACGAGGCTGCTGTAGGCGGCCGGGACGGCGCCCTTGGCGAGCCCGACGGCGCCCGCGCCGATGCCGCCCGCCAGGTTCCCGGCGGTGAGGTACACCCCGACGACGAGTGCCAGCACGAAGGCGAGCACGGAACTGACGGCGGCGATCCCCACGACCCATGCCCTACGCACCGTCAACCACCCCTCGCCGCCCAGGAGTCCGCTGGGGACATATTAGAGGCGCGGCGCCCGTTTCCGGGATGATCACACACGCCGAAAACAGGCCGAAAACCGCCTGTGCCCCACACTTTCGCCCCGGCCGCCCCGGCTGCCTCCGGACTGCTCTCCGCTGCCCCCGGACGGCTCCGGCCCGCTCCGGACGGGCATCTACCGGGGACGGCCCAGCGGCCAGGGGCCCCGGCGCGTCCTTCAGGGATCGCCCGCGGCGTCCCGGTACAGCTCGGCGGCCTCGGTGCCGAAGGCGACGCTGTAGGACGTGTCCGCCGTGGACCCGCCCATCTCATGGCCGCCGAGCACCCCGACGACCTCCCGGCGCCGGTTGACCCACGGGCTGCCGCTGGTGCCGCTGGTGAACTCGGGGCAGTCGATGCGCTGCTGGGTACTGCTGTGCTCGCTGGGCCGGTTGAGGCAGCTGATGGGCTCCTCGGCGGAGTCGGGGTAGCCGGTGACGGTCACCGCGGTGGCACCGGTCGCCGTACCGGCGGCGAAACGATTGCCCCCGACCCGGTCCTCGACCTCCTGCCCGTCCAGCGGGGCCAGTACGGCGAAGGCCAGGTCGCTGTCCTCGTCCTCGTCCTTGGTCCAGCCGCCGGGCAGGAAGCGCTTCTCGACCTTCCACTTCCCGTAGGGCGCCCGGCCGTCCCGGTAGCCCGGCACGAAGACGAGGTCGCTGTCGTCGGCCAGGCAGTGGGCGGCGGTGAGGATGAGATTGCGGTCCGGGCTGTGCACCACCGAGGCGGTGCAGAAGTGCCCGCCACGCAGCGAGCCCGCGTCACCGGCGTCGAACAGCGCGCCGACGCGCGCGCTCAACGGGGTCACCGAGGCGACGGCGGTCACCCCCAGCGGCCCCTGGCCGTCGTCCGCCGCCGCCACGGAGGCGGAGGTCACGGCGATCAGCATCAGGCCCACGAACAGCGCCTGGTTGCGGGCGCGGGCACGCGGGCGTCCGTGATGTACGGGGCTCGGGGTACCTGAGGTGCGCTTCATCGGTCACCACTGTGTCTCAAGAAGGTGAGAAAGGGATCCCGACTTCGCTGAGATTTTCCTGTGAAACCCCCGTTCACCGCACACTTCGCCCCGCATCGCCCGGCTTGTCCCGCCGCCTGCTCTTACCGCGCACACGTACGCCCGCGCAGCGCGCACGCGGGACTACCGCACCCCGGCCGGCCCGGACCGTGAGACCATCGGAACGTCCGCTTCACCCGACCGGCCGTCAGAAACCGGGCGGGGGCACGAAAGTGACGAAAAGTGACAACGACGGAACCACACCACAGGTTCCGGTACGACCTCATTGCCCGGCGTGACCTGCCGTGATACACAGAGTGACCATACATGCGAAACTCGCCAGCCGATGGCGCCAAGTCGACATCCGCGGGCGCCATTGTCAGGGACAATGAGGCCTGACCTCTGCGTGCCCGCAGAGGCCGTGGAACTACCCACCAGGGGCGGTGACTTACATGCTCTTTGCGGCCGACAAGGGAGACATCAACACCATCATCGGCGGGATCGCTCCGGACTGGGGGCCCTTCGGCAGCCTGGGCAACGAGGCGAAGGTGATGATCGAGGTCGTGATGGCGGTGGCCATCCTGCTCTGCCTCGGCATCGCCGTCTGGGGCGCCGCCAAGCAGCGGATCGGCGCGACCGCCCTGCGCGACACCTTCAGCGCGGAGCAGGGCAAGGGCCTGATCATCGCCGGTCTCACCGGAGTCTTCATCATCGGTTCCCTCGGCACCCTGTTCACCATCGTGTACGGCATGGCGGTGTAGACCGTGCGACCCCTCTGACGGCGCACACCCGCGCACACCGCGCACGGTGCGCCCTTCCAGCCGCCGGCCGTCCCGTCCGGGCGCGTCCGGTGCCCCCGTTGCCCCCACCCACCCACCGTGCCCACCGGCCGAGGTTGCGTTTCCCTGATGTCGAGTCACCACACAGCGCCCGCGCGGGAACCAGCGCGACTACCGTCGTACTTCCACGCGTTCCGCCACGAGGCCGAGGTCAAGGACGAGGGGGCGTACCGAGCATGAGTCTCGGAGACGAGCACGGACACGGCGACTCCGCACGCGCCGACACCGACCCGTACGGCGGCGGCCAGACCCGCACCAGACTGCCCGACCGGACGGGCGACCCCTACGGCGGCGCCCGCCGCGGCGCCCGCTCCTCCTCGCGCGGCGTGGTCACGGTGGTCGCCGTGGTCGTCCTCCTCATCGCCGCGATCGCCTTCGCGAACCGCGGCAGCGGATCCTCCGGCAGCGCCTCCCACGGCGGCTCCGGCGCCCGCGCCGAGGCCGCGGCCACCGCCCCCACCGGCACCCGCCCCGTCACCACCAGATCCGCCGGCCTCCCCTCCGGCTTCGCCCACGACCAGCAGGGGGCGCAGAGCGCGGCGGCGAACTACGCGGTGACGCTGGGCTCGACCGGCATGTTCAAGAAGGACAGCCGGCACGCCATCGTGAACCTCCTCTACACCCCCGAGGCAGCCGCCAAGCTCCAGGGCCCCATGGACCAGGCCTACTCGGCCGACTTCCTCGCCAGAATGGGCCTGGACGCCGACGGGAACTCCCCGAAGGGCAGCACCTTCGTCTCCCGTGCGACTCCGGTCGGCACGGCCGTCCGGCAGTACAGCGCCACCGACGCCCGGGTCTCGGTCTGGTACATGGGGCTCATCGGCATGTCCAAGACCGCCACGACCGACCCGATCACCTCGTCCTGGAAGACGTGGACGTTCGACCTGCGGTGGAACCAGAACGACTGGAAGATCGTCTCCGACACGCAGCAGAACGGCCCGGCTCCGGTCCCCGGCGACGACAGAGCCGCCACCTCCGACCAGATCCGCAAGGCCATCGAAGAGTACGGAGGGTTCACGTATGCCCGGTAGCAGGCAGCGCGCGCTCAAGCTCACGGGAGTCGTGGCGGCCGTACAGACATCGGTGGTGCTGCTGGCGACCCGTGCCGTCGCCGACCCCTCACCCTCGTCCACTTCGTCGCCGTCCCCTTCGGGCGGCGGCCGCAACTGCAACCTGATCGTCGGCCGCGCACGGCAGTACTGCGAGCGCGGCAACGCGAGCAGCAACGGCGGAGACTCCACTTCCACTCCGCCCTCCACCCTCGACCCCCTCTCCTCCCTCGCCAAAGGCTGTGCCGACGCCGCCTCCTGGACCGTCAAGCAGCTCAGCAAGGCGGTGCAGGAGACCGCCGCGGTCGACTTCACCAACCAGAAGTTCCTCCAGCAGTACGCCATCGTCTTCGCCGCCTCGGCCATCCTCACGCTCCTGCTGTGGCTGCTGGCCGTCGCCAAGCGGGCCGTGCGCGGCGTACCGCTGTCCACCGCGCTCTCGGAAGCCGTCGGCTTCCTCTGGCTGACGGTGCTCGCCTCCGCCTTCACCCCGCTGATCCTCTACACGGTCGTCTCCGCGACCGACAGCGTCAGCGACGTCCTCGCCAAGGCCACGGGCGACCAGACCGGCACGTTCTTCGGCACGTTCGCCGGCGCCCTGGACAAGGGCACCGACATCGGCGGCGGCCCGATCATGCTGATCCTGGTCTCGATCATCTCGATCCTGGCCGCGGGCGTGCTCTACCTGGAGCTGTTCCTGCGGGCGATCCTGCTCTACGTCGGCGCCCTGCTCGGCGTCGTCGTCTACTCCGGGCTCGTCGACAAGAACCTGTGGGGCCACGTCCGCCGCTGGGCGGGCATCATGATCTCCGTCATCCTGGTCAAGCCGGTGATCGTCATCGTGCTCGGCCTCGCCAGCGCGCTCTCCACCGACGACGGCCCCGACGCGCTCGCCGCCGTCGTCTCCGGCCTCGCCATCATCCTGCTCGCCATCTTCGCCAGCGCCATGATCTACCGCTTCGTGCCCGGCTTCGGCGACGAGATCGCCGCCGGCCGCAACAACCGCATCATGCAGGGCGCCGAAGGCAAGGCCGCGGCCGTCATCAGCTCCCCGGCGAGCCTCGTCGCCCAGGGCATCAAGACCCACAGCACCCGGGCCGACAGCGGCGGCGGCGCGGCCGGCGGCGGCGCCTCGGCGCCCCGCCCCGCCAACCAGACCGCCGGCGGCTTCGCCGCGCACGGCTCGCGCGCCGGCGACAACGGCGGCTCCGTCCCCTCCGCCGCCCCCGCTCCCCGCGCCCCCAGCCCGGTGAACACCCCCCACGCCAGCAGCACCCGCAACAGCAACACCCATCGCACGGGAGGTGAAGGGCGTTGACGACCGAGTCCCACGTGTCCCCCGCGGTCACGCCCCGCCGTACATATCTGATCGGCCGCGCCCGGCCGAACGCCATCGTCGGCCGCAACCGCGAGACCGGCGAGATCGCACTGATCATCGCCGGCGCCGCCCTCGGCATGCTCTGCGGACTCCTCGTCCCCGTGCTGTCCCTGCGCATCGTCCTGCTGGCCGGCTTCCCGCTGCTGGCCCTGGCCGCCGTCTACGTGCCCTACAAGCACCGGACCTTCTACAAGTGGTTCGAGATCAACCGCAGCTTCAAGCGCACCGTCAAGCGCGGCACCGTCTACCGCTCCGGTGTGATGGAGGCCGGCACCCGCAGCGACGGCCGGGAGATCGAGATCGGCCCGCCGCCCGGCATCGGCCGGATCACCTGGCTCGCCGCGCCGTTCGGCCCGGACGAGATCGCCGTCCTGCTGCACGCCGACCGCAAGACGGTCACCGCCGCCATCGAGATCGAGGGCCCCGGCGTCGGACTGCGCGACTCCGAGGACCAGGAGGCCCTCGTCGACCGGTTCGGCACCCTGCTCAAGCACGTGGCCAACGGCGACGGCTTCGTCACCCGCCTCCAGATGCTCGCCCGCACCCTGCCCGCCGACCCCGACGCGCACGCCAAGGACGTCTCCCAGCGCGGCGACGAGCGTGCCCCGCAGTGGCTCCAGGGCTCGTACGAGCAGCTCCAGTCCATGGTGTCCACCAGCAGCGAGCAGCACCGCGCCTACCTCGTCGCCTGCATGCACTTCAGCCGCGAACTGGCCGCCGAGGCGCACGCGATGGCCCGCGCCGCCCGCCCCGGCTCGGGCCGCAGGCTCGACCGCGACGCCGGGCTCGCCGTCGTCATGGCCCGCGAGCTGACCGACATCTGCTCCCGCCTCCAGGAGGCCGACATCCGGGTGCGCCAGCCGCTCGGCCAGGGCCGCCTCGCCTCGCTGATCCACTCCATGTACGACCCGGACCACCCGATCGACCACATCCAGGCGATGACCCAGCGCAACGCCTGGCCGGCCGAGCTGGACGCCATGGAGCCGACGTTCCTCCAGGCCAAGACCCGCGAGTCCGCGACCCGCGAGCCCTGGTGCCACGCCACCGCGTGGGTCAAGGAGTGGCCGATGACCCCGGTCGGCGTCAACTTCCTGGCGCCGCTGCTGGTCCACACCCCGGACGTGATCCGCACGGTCGCCGTCACCATGGACCTGGAACCCACCGAGGTCGCCATCGAGCGCATGCTGACCGAGAAGACCAACGACGTCGCCGAGGCCAGCCGCGCCGCCAAGATGAACCGCACCGTGGACCCCCGCGACGTCCAGGCCCACCACCGCCTCGACCAGCGCGGCGACGACCTCGCCAGCGGCGCGGCCGGCGTCAACCTCGTCGGCTACATCACCGTCTCCTCCCGCACCCCCGAGGCCCTGGCCCGCGACAAGCGCACCATCCGCGCCTCCGCCGGAAAGTCGTATCTGAAGCTGGAGTGGTGCGACCGCGAGCACCACCGCGCCTTCGTGAACACGCTCCCGTTCGCCACCGGAATCCGACGGTAGGGGCTGATGCTCTGATGCGGGACCCGCTGACCGCACTCACGGACGCCTTCACGTCCTTCCTGTTCGGGAAGGTCGAGACGACCCGGCTGCCGGTGCGCACCTCCACGGGCCAGGCCCAGGCGGTCTACCTGCCCACGGCCGCGCCCGGCCTCGGCGACTCGGGCGTCATCATCGGCCGCGAGGTGTACTCCGGGAAGGGCTACATCTACGACCCCTTCCAGCTGTACGGCCAGCAGCTCCCCGCCCCGCACTGGCTGGTCCTCGGCGAGTCCGGCAACGGCAAGTCGGCCCTGGAGAAGACGTACGTCCTGCGCCAGCTGCGCTTCCGCGACCGCCAGGTCGTCGTCCTGGACGCCCAGGGCGAGGACGGCGTCGGCGAGTGGAACCTCATCGCCGAGGAGCTGGGCATAACCCCCATCCGCCTCGACCCGACGGCCGCCCTCAACCACGGCATCCGCCTCAACCCGCTCGACCCGTCGATCACCACCACCGGGCAGCTCGCCCTGCTGCGGACGATCGTCGAGGTCGCGATGGGCCACGGCCTGGACGAGCGCTCCGGCTTCGCCCTCAAGGTCGCGCACGCCTACGTCAACGAGACGATCGTGCAGCGCCAGCCGGTCCTGTCCGACATCGTCGAGCAACTGCGCCACCCCGAACCGGAGTCGGCGGAGGCGATGAACGTCGCCATAGACGACGTCCGCGCCTGGGGCCTGGACGTCGCCCTGGTCCTGGACCGCCTGGTCGACGGCGACCTGCGCGGCATGTTCGACGGCCCGACCACGGTCGGCATCGACCTGGACGCGCCGCTGATCGTGTTCGACCTGTCCCACATCGACCGCAACTCCATCGCCATGCCCATCCTCATGGCGATCGTCGGCGTGTGGCTGGAGCACACCTGGATCCGCCCCGACCGCAAGAAGCGCATCTTCCTGGTCGAAGAGGCCTGGCACATCATCAACAGCCCGTTCGTGGCCCAGCTGTTCCAGCGGCTGCTGAAGTTCGGGCGCCGGCTCGGCCTGTCCTTCGTCGCCGTCGTCCACCATCTGTCCGACGTGGTCGACGGCGCCGCGGCGAAGGAGGCCGCCGCCATCCTGAAGATGGCCTCCACCAGGACGATCTACGCCCAGAAGGCCGACGAGGCGAGAGCCACCGGCCGGGTCCTCGGCCTGCCCCGGTGGGCGGTGGAGATCATCCCCACCCTCACCCCGGGCATCGCCGTGTGGGACGTCAACGGCAACGTCCAGGTCGTCAAACACCTGATCACCGAGACCGAACGGCCGCTGGTCTTCACCGACCGCGCCATGACCGAGTCCTCGCACGACCGCCTCGCCTCCGACGACGCCCTGCGCGCCGCCGAGCTGGAGGCCGAGCAGCGGGCGGCGGCCTTCGTGGAACAGCACGTCCCCGACCTGGGCGGCTCCTCCGAGTCGACGGTGGCATAGGAGACGGTGGCACAGGAGAGGCAGGCAGGTGAGACCCGACGACCGCGCCCCGGGCAGGGGCCGGAGCCAGGGCGGCATCCCGGACGGCCTGCTGGTCGGCCTGCTCGCCTTCCTGCTCGGCATGACCGTGCTGGTGTGGACGGCGACGGGCCTGGCCGGGCTGTTCACGCACGGCTCCTGGCCGTCCGGCGTCAGCTTCCCCCGTACGCCCCTGGCCATGCGCCACCTCGCCACCGACCCGCACGACGTCCCCGGTGCCTGGCCCGACACCCCGCCCGGCAGCCTCTCGGGCTACGGGCTGTTCTGGGGCCTGTTCATCGGCCAGTTGATGGTGCTGTTCGTGCTGACCGTCTTCGCCATCGGCACGACCACGCGCTGGCGCGCCGGCCGGGCCCGGCGACGCGCCGAGGCCAGGGCCTCCCGCACCCGCCCGGCGGCGGCTCCCGCACCGCCCGAGACGGCCGCCCCCTGGCAGGAAGCCACACCGGCACCGGCACACCACGAGGTCCCCGGCGCACCGGTCCCGCCGCAGCACCACCCCGCACCGGAAGCCGTACGCCCACCCGCACCGGCCGAGACCGCGTCTGCGCCGACCACGGCGGCACCGGTCCCGGTGCCGGTACCGGCAGCCTCCGAGCCACCGCCGCAGCCGCAGCCGACCGCAGAAGCCGCCGTGGAGACCGTCACACGGCCCACGCTCGTCGTCGCGCCGAAGGAGAGCCGCCGGGCGACGGCCGCGCAGGCGGTCCTCGACGCCGCCGGACCCGCCCTGGTCGTCACGTCCGACCCCGCCCTGTGGCAGGACACCAAGGACGCCAGGGCCAAACTGGGCCCGGTCCTCCTCTACGATCCCGCCCACCTGTGCGACACCCCGGCCAGGCTGCACTGGTCGCCCCTGACGGGCTGCGCGGACAAGGACACGGCGGTGGCACGCGCCGCCGCCCTGCTCGCCCCGGTCCACTCCACCGCGAAGATCGACCAGACGCTGAACGACACCGCCCGCACGCTCCTGCGGTGCTATCTGCACGCCGCCGCCGTCGACGGCCGTACGGTCCGTCATGTGCACCGCTGGTCGCAGGGCACCCAACTCCAGGAAGCCGTACGGATCCTGCGCACCAGCCCGAAGGCCGCGACCGGCTCGGCGGGCGAACTGGAGGCCGCGCTCACCGCGCACCCCGACCGCCGCGACCTGGCCCAGGCGCTGACCGGCCGCGCCCTGGCCGCCCTCTCCACGGTGAACATCCGCGAGGCGTGCACACCGCACCGAAATGATGCGGTCGCCTTGGATTCCTTCGTCGATGAAGGGGGAACGCTTTACGTGGTGGGGGAATCCATCGAGGATCCTCGCACCAACCCGGGTGCCATGCCCCTCCTCACGGCACTCGCCGCAAGCGTGGTCGAGCGCGGCCGGCGCATGGCCGAACGGTCATCCTCCGGTCGGCTCGACCCACCACTCACGCTCGTCCTCGACGACGTGGCGGCCGTCGCCCCGCTGCCCCAGCTCCCCGAGCTGCTGGCCCGCGGCGCCGACCGCGGCCTGCCGACGCTGGCCCTCATCCGCTCCCGCGAACAGGCCCGCGCCCGCTGGCCGCACGACGAACTCCCGGCCTGACCTCACGGCGCTTCAGGGGCGTTCGAGGACGTACTCCAGCTCGTTCGCGTCGGGCGCGGAGGCCAGCGGGACCGTCCGGCCGGTCGGCAGGAAGCCGACCCTGCGGTAGAAGCGCTGGGCCCGGCCGTTCTCCTCGTGGACGATCAGCCGCACCCGCTCCGCACCGATCTCCCAGGCCCAGCGCAGCGCCTCGTCGAACAGCACCTCCGTGAGCCCGCACCCCCGGTGCTCGGGCCGTACGTACACGCCCACGAGATGTCCCTGGCGCCGCTGGATCGGGAACCCGGCCCAGTCGGTCGTACCGGCCTCCTCCATGAGCAGGGTGACCGACCCGACCCAGGTCCCGTCCGGTGCCTCGGCGATGAACTGCCGTACCTCGGTGGACCCTTCGGCAGCCCCGGCCGCCCGCTCCCGCCAGAACGAGTCGGGCCGCTCCACGGCCTCCTCGTACGTCTCCAGGAAGGCGAGATGCGCCACCGGGTCCTGGAGCGCCTCCAGCCGCAGCGCCTTCACGGCCGGCCACTCGTCGGCGCGTATGGCGCGGACCAGGTACTTCTCGTCGTGCTTGTCGACCCTGTCGGAGGTGCTCATGGGGCCTACGGTAATGCAGACAAAAGAAAAGGCCCACACCGTGAGGTGTGGGCCTTTCCTGAATGATTGTTCGGCGGTGTCCTACTCTCCCACAGGGTCCCCCCTGCAGTACCATCGGCGCTGTAAGGCTTAGCTTCCGGGTTCGGAATGTAACCGGGCGTTTCCCTCACGCTATGACCACCGAAACACTATGAAACAATCAACCGCACCA